>NZ_JACTAC010000083.1 GCF_014486675.1 Flavobacterium macrobrachii | reverse complement strand
AATTTTTTATAACAATTATCAGCGTAACAAGTTTTGGTCAATCCAAATCTACAGGTACAGTTTCTCTTAACAACAATGTTCCTATAACTGCCAACTTTACATTAAATAATAACACATCTCAAGTGACTTTAGTCTTAACTGGTCCTTCAGATAGATGGTTTGGACTAGGATTTGGTTCGCAAATAGAATCTGGTTTTGGAATGAGTGATGGTGATGTTGTTGTTTTTACAACTGCAACTAATCCTAATTTAACAGATAGAAATTTTGCAGGAACACAAAACCCTCCACAAGACGTACAAAACTGGACAACTAATTCTAATACAGTTTCAGGCGGTATTAGAACACTAACATTAACTAGATCTCTAACAACATCTGATAGTAACGATTTTCAAATGCCTTACGCATCAACTAATTCAATAAAAATTGGTGGTGTAAGAGCTGGAAGTGCAAACTTTAATGTTGGTAGTCATGGTGGAAGTGCAAGTGCTGGCTTTGCAACTTTACAATTTACAACACTTGATGTTGAAGATTTTTCATTAAGAGCAACTCAAATATATCCAAACCCATCCAATGGTGAGTTTTTAATTAAAGCAAAAACAACTTTGAGAGAAGTTAATGTTTATTCACAAACTGGTACTTTTGTTAGAACAATTAAAGTGGAAGAATCAGACACAACTGAAATTAATATTAATGGATTGCAAACCGGTGTTTATCTTTTAGAATTAGTAAATGATACTGAAAAATCTTGGAAAAAAGTTATTGTAAATTAGTCTACAACTTATATCAAAAAGCCGAAACAATTTAGTTTCGGCTTTTTTGTTTTATGAAATAAAAGTTATTCTTTAATAAATTCGAATTCCATCGTTCCTTGTTTGAAATTCATTTTATTTTCTCCAAATTTCAATTGTATCATAGCGGCTTCAAAAACAAATTCGGTTTCGCTTTTTGCTGTTAATGGAAAGGAACTTTGCCCAGTTGCTTGCGCCAACAAATTACCATTTTCAACAAAAACTTTAATTTTCATTGGAAACCCAGCCGATTTATACGTTCCTGAATATTGCTCCAAAATCGCTTTTGAAACCTCAAATTGCTTGAATTCTGGAAATGAATAGTCACTACCATAAAACAAACTCAACACACCAATCATAATATCGTTTCTACTATAATTATCGCCATTTACAATAATAGCAAAACCTGTTTTATCCTCTGGATTATAACCTGCCGCGGCACGAAAGTTTTCAATTCCGCCAGTATGTCCATAGAATTTTCGGTTTTCAAAAGGTGCAATTATTAATCCTTTTCCATAATAATCTTCCATAGATTTCATATGCTCTAAAGAAGATTTTGAAGTCAACTTACCTTCCAATAAAGCTTCTAAAAACAGGTTCAAATCATCTGTTGTTGATACCATTGCGCCAGCAGCAAACGACAATGAACTATGCCATTCAGGAACTTTTGTCCAATTTTTTCCATCAAAAAAATAAGAGTTGCCTTCGTTTTTTGTAATGTCAATTTTCGTTGGAAGTATACTGTTTTTCAACCCAATTTTCTTCACAATTCGAGTATTTAGATTTTCTGAAAAACTTTTTTTGGTAATATCTTCAATGATGTAACCCAGCAAATTATAGTTGGAATTACTGTATTTGTGTTGCGAATTGGGTTCAAATGCAGAAGTGTAATTCTCTATTCGCTTTACCAAATCTTCCTTTTTATTTTCTACATAAATGAATTCTCCAACCGATGGATCGTCATTCAAAAAATCTGGAATTCCAGTTCGGTGATGCAGCAAATGATGAATGGTAATTTTTTCCGCGTTTGGAATTTTTGGATAAAATTTTGAAAGTTTTGTCTCCAAAGTCAGTTTCTTTTCGTCAACCAATTGCATAATCATAGTTGCCGTAAAAGTTTTAGTAATTGAACCAATCTTCAATTTGGTGTTTACATCTAATTTTTTTCCGCTTTCAACATCAGCAAAGCCATAAGCTTTACTAAAAACCATTTTACCTTTTTCGATTATGGACAATTCGCCCATAAATTTGTTATTGACATTCAAAAAAGTCAACAAACTATCAATTTTTTGAAATTTTGTTTGTTGCGAAAATGCAAATGATGTTGATAATAATAAAAGGAAAAGGAGTTTTTTCATGGGATTATTTTAAAATATTATTTATTAAGGAAACAATTAGCCAAACTATTACAATTATGAATAAAACAGAGTTTATAATCATGTCATATCGATAGCTTGGTAGTTTATGTTCGGGATAATCAATTTCCCATTTTTTATTATTCGCAAATTCAGCTAACATTTTTGGTGTAATGGGAATTTCTTTAACTCGTTGGTGAGGATTTTTAGAAAGCAAACTACCAATATTAAAAGATAAACTTCCTTCTTCTTGGTAGTGAAAATACCAAAGAAAATTACTCATGTCAACATTATATTTTTCAGCATATTTTAGCAGAAACTCATCACAATCATCTCCATCAATTCCAACTTCTGAAAAAACATCAGAGTCAGAAGTAAGTTTTGTTTCCCAAAATTCTTTTTTGATGAAATCGATTATTTCTTGTTCAGTAATCATAAAATTAATTTTGAATTTTGTCATTTCGACGAAGGAGAAATCGCATAAAGTTATTTAGATTGTGTGGTTTCTCCTTTGTCGAAATGAAAAAGTTACTCAACTGCCAACTGCCACTGAAAACTGAACACTTATCAATGCGCTTCCAACCAATTTTTTCCAACGCCAATTTCAACATCTAGCGGAACATCCATTTTGAAGGCGTTTTCCATTTCGTGTTTAATCATGGGTTTTATTTTTTCTAATTCAGAGTTGTGAACGTCAAATACAAGTTCGTCATGAACCTGAAGTAACATTTTTGATTTCCAATTCTCAGAAGTTAGTTTCTTGTGAATATTAATCATTGCAATTTTGATAATATCGGCTGCTGAACCTTGAATTGGCGCGTTTACAGCATTTCGTTCTGCGCCACTTTTTACCATCATGTTAGCAGAATTGATGTCTTTTAAATAACGTCTTCTTCCTAAAACCGTTTGTACGTAACCGTTTTCTCTTGCAAAATCTACTTGATTGCTCATGTACGATTTCAGTTTTGGATACGTCGCATAATACGCATCAATCAACTCAGCACTTTCTTTACGCGAAAGCGATGTTTGATTAGAAAGTCCGAATGCAGAAACGCCATAAATAATTCCGAAATTCACGGTTTTGGCATTGCTACGTTGTTCTTTTGTTACTTCTTCTAACGAAACATTGAACACTTTTGCAGCCGTACTTCTATGAATATCTTCATTATTTTGAAACGCTTTTATCATGTTTTCTTCGCCAGAAAGCGCTGCGATAATTCGAAGTTCTATTTGAGAGTAATCGGCAGATAATAAGGTGTAATTTTCATCACGAGCAATAAATGCTTTTCTGATTAATCGTCCGCGTTCGGTACGAATTGGAATATTCTGCAAGTTTGGATTATTCGAACTCAAACGACCTGTGGCTGCAACAGTTTGCATATAGTCGGTGTGAACGCGACCAGTTTTTTTATCAACTTGATTTGGTAACGCATCAATATAAGTACTTTGCAATTTCACCATTTGACGCCATTCCAAAATATCTTTTACAATTTGATGTTCATTAGCTAAATAACTCAAAACCTCTTCGCCAGTCGCATATTGACCTGTTTTGGTTTTCTTTTGTTTTGCTCCGCCAATTTTCATTTTGTCAAATAAAACGTCTCCCAATTGTTTTGGTGAAGCCAAATTGAATTTCTCGCCAGCAGTTTCGTATATTTTTTGTTCCAATTCAGAACTTTCTTTAGCCATTTCTACCGACATTTCTTTCAAGAAAGGAACGTCAAGATTGATTCCTTCTAATTCCATTGCGGCCAAAACAGGAATCAACGGAATTTCGATTTCATCGAATAACTTTTTAGTTTCTGCTTTGTCTAAAATCGGGCTGAAATTTTGTTTTAATTGAAACGTAACATCAGCATCTTCGGCAGCGTATTCTTTGATTTCTTCCAAAGCGACATCACGCATTGATTTTTGATTTTTACCTTTTTTACCAATTAAATCTTCAATTGATTTGGGTGAATATTTCAAATACGTTTCCGATAAAACATCCATATTATGACGCATATCAGGATTAATTAAGTAATGCGCAATCATCGTATCAAATAATTTTCCTTTGATTTGAACTCCATAATTAGATAGAATTTTCAAATCATATTTTATATTCTGACCAATTTTTTCGATGTTTTCACTTTCAAAAAACGGTTTGAATTTATCAACTAAAATCTGAGCTTCTTCTTGATTTTCCGGAAACGGAACGTAAAATGCTTCGCCTTTTTGCCAAGAAAATGACATTCCAACTAATTCGGCATTCAAAGCATCAATTCCTGTAGTTTCGGTGTCAAAACATACCGATGTTTGATTGAGTAGATTTTGCAAAAATAATTTTGTACCCAAGTCACCTTGAATAATCGTATAATTATGATTGGTGTTTTCTAAGGTAGAATAATTTGAATTGGTTTTCACTTCACCACTTTCCTCATCCGAAAATCCGAACAAGTCAAATTGCTCTTCGTTGGTTTTTTTAACAGGTTTTTTTTGTCCCGAAGCATCGGGATGATTTTTGTCATTGCTATTGTCATTGCCGTTTGTATCAATTTCGTCGTATTCTTTTCCAGTTCCAAAATATTTATCAAACTGCGCTTTCATTTGACGGAATTCCAACTCTTGAAATAAAGCATCGGTTTTTTCAACATCAGGTTTTGAAAGTTCAAAATCTTCGGCATTAAATTCAACAGGACAATCGAGTAGGATAGTAGCCAATTTTTTTGACAATAATCCCAATTCGGCATTGGCTTCAATTTTATCTTTAATCGCACCTTTCAGTTCGTGTGTGTTGGCTAAAAGATTTTCCAACGAACCATACTCTTTCAAGAATTTCTTAGCTGTTTTTTCACCAACGCCTGGCAATCCTGGAATATTATCGGCTGCATCGCCCATCATTCCTAAGAAGTCTATCACTTGTTCTGGTCGTTCGATTTCAAATTTTTCTAACACTTCTGGAATTCCCCAAATTTCAATGTCGTTACCCATTCTTGCTGGTTTGTACATAAAAATATTTTCGGAAACCAATTGTGCAAAATCTTTATCTGGCGTAACCATATATACTTTAAAACCTTCTTTCTCGGCTTGTTTTGCCAACGTTCCAATTAAATCATCGGCTTCAAAACCTGCCACTTCAATAATTGGAATGTGCATTGCTTTCAATAATTCTTGAATGTAAGGAACGGCTATTTTAATCGCTTCTGGAGTTTCATCACGATGCGCTTTGTATTCTTGATACATTTCGTAACGGTAATCGCTTCCGCCTTTGTCAAAAGCTACAGCTAAATGATCGGGTTTTTCACGTTTGATAACATCCATCAAGGCATTCATAAATCCCATAATGGCCGAAGTATCCATTCCTTTAGAATTAATTCTTGGATTTTTTATAAAGGCAAAATAGCCGCGAAAAATTAGTGCGTAAGCGTCAAGAAGGTAAAGGCGTTTTTGTGACATTTTATTATAATTAGACTGTAAAAATAACAAACAAATCTTCATTTCGTGAACTAAATTATACAGTTCATGAATTTTTAATACAACATCTTTTTATTACCGTTTTATTTGCAGTAAAAAAATAAAATGGAAATAATTATTAAAAACTTTAATTTTAAATTTTTGCTTTTAGCGATTATTACACTTGTAATTATTGGATTGAATATTTATTATTTACTTTGTTTTTAGTATCAAGCAAAAGGAATTTTAATTACAACTTTTGTTCCTGTTACTTCGTTTTGTTCATTGATTAAATCGGAATAGGTTATTAAATCTGAAAGTTGTGCTTTTTTGTTTAATAATTCAAGACGTTGTTCGATAGCTTTTGTAGAAAATGAATTGTGTGTTGAGTGGTTTTTGGCTTTGATTTCAGCCGATTTTTTACGACCAATTCCATTATCAATTATTGTGCAAATCAAATGTGTTTCTTTATCATCAATATCAAAATAAATTTTCACTTTTTTATCTCCTTTTTGGTGTAATAATCCGTGTTTGATACTGTTTTCTACAAACGGTTGAATTAGCATTGGTGGAATTTTGTGATAATCTTCATCTATGCTATTGGAAATGTCTATTGAATAAGTAAAATCTTTTTTAAATCGCAATTGTTCTAATTCTAGATATTTGGTTAGAATTTCAACTTCATCAGAAATAGTGATGCTTTTTTTGCCTGAAACTTCTAAAATTTGTCGTGTTAAATAGGTAAAATTATTGAGTTGCTCGTTAGCGATGAGTTTGTCGCCATACATAAATTGCATCTGAATACTGTTCAAGGCATTGAAAATAAAATGTGGGTTCATCTGACTTTTTAATGCTTTGAGTTCGCTTTCGGTGATTTTTTTCTCCGCAGCTAAAAGCTTTTCAGTTTCTGCGAGTTGGTTTTGAAGGATTTCGTTTTTCTTTTTTTCTTTATAGCGTGAGAACAAAACGTAACTTGTGGTTGCAATTCCAGTGAAAAAGAGAAGGACTAAATACAATGTAGTCGTTTTCTTTTTGGATTCGAGATCTGCAATTTTATTTTTTTGATTGAGCGCTTTGATGGCAGCTTCTTTCTTTTCGGTTTCGTATAGGTACGTGGCTTTTAGGGCAATATCTTTACTTTCGTCAAAGTAAATTTCTTCACTAATGTCAGAAGCAATCGATTTGTATTTATAGGCATTTTTAAAGTCTTTTTCTTTAGAAAAAATTTGGCTTAAAATTTCAGCAGCGTTTTTTTGATTGGATGGGAAATTGGTTTTTTGTGCCAATTCGAATGCTTTTAATCCATATTCTTTGGCAATCGAAAGTTGATTTTGATGGGATAAAATAGTTGCTAACTTAATTTGTACTTTTGATAGATGAATACTACTGTTTATTTTTTTGAATAGCTGTTCTGCCTGCGAATAGTGCGATTTTGCTTTGTCATTTTCCTTTTTCAAAAAATAAATATCTCCGTAGTTTTTGTGAGCCGTGGCGATAAAATCTTCATTGTTCATTTCGGTTGCCAATTGAAAAGCTTCGTTGTTGAATTGTAGTGCTTTGTCAATTAAATTTAGATTGGTGTTGGTTGCTGCTAGGCTGTTTAAAATTAAACTTAAACGCTCTTTATTATTGGTTTTTCGGTCGATTTCCAAGCATTTTAAATAATACAAACAGCTCGTTTTATAATCGTTTTGATTGTCGAAAATCCGTCCGAGTGCAAAATTGGTCCGTTCCAAACCTTCTAAATCGTTCAGTTTTTCAAACAAGGGCAAGGCTTCTAAATTGTATTTGATGGCTAAATTGTTGTTGCCTAAATTGTTGTAGATGTAACCCAAATCGGTCAGTACATAGGCAATAGATGATTTGTTTTTGGAACGTAAAGCAAATTGATGCGCTTTTTTCATGTAGACCAACGTACTGTCAATTTTACCTAAATAATCAAACGCAGTTCCGATGTTTTGTAGCGAAAGAGAACTACCGATGTGAAACTGAATGGAGTTGGCCGTTTGCAGAGATTTTTTGTACAACAGAATGGCTTTATCGTATTTTTCATTGTACAATTCATAAGCGCCATCGTTGTTGTATGAAATCGACAAATATTTGATGTACGTATTTTTTAGCGTTTTATTGTTCTCTTTTTTACTATTATCCAAAGCTATTTTTTGAAGCTCTTGATTGTATTTAATCCAGATGTTGTGATCGTTTTCGGACTCTATGATTTTGTTGAGAAGAAAGCAACGCGTAGTGTCTTTTTGTGGATGATTTTGGAGTTGGATGAGGTCGGAATTGGTGTTTTGAGCCAACAGAATTTGACCGAAAAATAGTCCAATAAAAACCACCCAATGCTTCATTATATAATGTTGTTGAGTTGCATAAATTCTTCAAATTCTTCCTTTTTTTCACGCGATATAGGAAGTAGCGTTCGGTCGTCGTAGGTAACTGATAAACCGTCTTTTTTGCTGTATTTTTTGATGAGAGAAACATTTATTAAGTATGAGCGATGAATGCGGAAAAACCGTTTGTCATTCGCCAACAAATCTTCAAAATGTTTGATTTTTTTTACAGTCAAGTCTTTGCCATTTTTGTGATGTATGGTTGTGTACGAACCTTCAGCTTCAAAATAGAGAATGTCGTTCAAATCCATAAAAACAATGCCATCGCCAATGAGAATGCCGATTTTTTTTAATTCTTTTTCTGAGAGATTTTCTTTTAATATCGTAATATTTTCTGAGAAATGATTGATTTTTAAAAATTTACTTTCTACTTTTTCAATGGCTTCTTTTAATTTAGTTAAACCTATTGGCTTTAGTAAATAGTCAGTTGCTGAAACTTCAAATGCTTTGATGGCATATTCAGAATATGCAGTACAAAAAATAGTTTCAAAAATTGGTTTATTGAAGTAATCAAAAAGTGCAAAACCGTTTTCGTTAGGCATTTCAATATCTAGAAATACTAAGTCAACTTGATTTTTATTGATTAGTTTCACAGCTGACTTTACGTCTTCGGCTTCGGCGATGATTTCAACCGTTGGACAATATTCGGCAATGAAGTTTTTGATGATTAGACGAGCGTTTTCTTCGTCGTCTACTACTATGGCTTTGATGGTTTTCATGGTTGTTGAATAGGGAAACAAGATAGTATTTTTTTCAAAACGAAAAACCCGCTCAAGGAGAAATGAATTCTTTTGAGCGGTATTTTCCAAAAAACTACTACTTTACTTTTATATTTTACTCAATAGCTGTACTTTTCCGTGCATGGTTGCGGTTGCGGTTAAGATTAAAGCGCCTTTTTTGCCTTTTTCATAATAGTGTAATTTGTCGCCTTCTTCCATTTTGATGGTTGTGGTTGCGTTTTTGGTCAATCGATAACTTCCACCGCTTCCGGCATTGATTACGCTGACTTCATCGGCTAAATCATTTTTAATTTTGATGTCGAATTTTTCGGCAACGGTAACTTCATTTAACAAACCAAAGCGGTGTTTTTTCGCGGGTGCATTCATAGACATTAATCCAAATGCTAAGACTAAAAGGAGAATTGTTTTTTTCATATTTATTTAACTATTAGTTTTTGTGTTGCAATAGCATTGTTTGAATCTTCAATACGAATTAAATAGATTCCTTTCGATAAGTTAGAAACATTAATTTCTTTTGAACTAGCAGTCATCACTTTTTGCCCTTGAAGCGAATAGATTTCTACTGATTGTACTTCGTTTTCCATTTCGATAGAGAAAGTATCGGTAGTTGGATTTGGGTAAATGGTTGCTTTTAGATTATTTGAATTAAAATCTTGATTTGAAAGCACGCTTTGATTGTTATATAATGCCATAACTTCTGATGAAGAAAGTGCAATATTGTAAATTTCAAAATCATCAATGTGTGCGTTCAAACTAATATTTGATACACTACCTCCACCTGCGTAATATCCAAAAATTAAGTTAGTTCCTGTGGTATTCCATGCTCTTGATGAAGTGCCTAATAGTGTTCCATCTTTATAAACACTTGCTGAAGTTCCACTATAAGTTAAAACATAATGTGACCAACTTGAATTGTGTCCTAAGCCTCCAATTACAAAATCATTTCCCCATCCATAATAATTTAAGTTTCCACTTCCCGCATTAATTAACATACCATAAGCTTGATTAGTCGCAGGAGTTCCCCAAGCAAAAACTAAATGATTTTGATCGGTTACTCTTTTCATCCAAAAAGAAACTGTCCTTTGTGTATTTCCTTGTGGTAAATTAGAAATAGAAGCAAATAATTGTTGGTTATTGATAAAAACAGCTTTGTTAGGTTGACTAAATCTATTGTCTACAAATGTTGGACTAGTTGACAATGGATCTAAAGAGATTGTATTGTTTTCATTGTTCAAAGAATCATCAAATGGAAATTTTTGTATCAAATTATAACTTAATGTATATATTGGTGATACTGTTGTTCCATCAGCATTGGTTGCCTCAATTTGATAATAATATGTATTGGAAGATGATAAACCAGAAATTGAAGTACTTAAATTTGTATTAGAATTTCCTGAAGCATTTCCACCTGTAACTTGATTTGTCAAAGCAGTACTAGAATTACCATATTTAATTACAGAAGTTGTTGCTAATCCTGAAGCATTAATTGTGTAAGAAACTGTTGCGCTAGAAGTTATAAAAAGTGAAGCAACATTTGAAATAACAGGTGTTTGTAAAACACCAACAGATGAATTTTTGACCGCAAGAATTTCAGCAGCTGATAATTCTCTATTGTAAACATATAATTCGTCTAATTTTCCATTCATACATTTTGCAGTGTTAATTACACCACCATTTGTTCCACCGCCAAAAGTAAATTTATTTGTTGCTAAATTTAAACCGGAGTAATTCAAAAGCCAAGTGTTAATACTTAAAGCACCGTTTAAATAATAACTAACCGAAGTTCCATTGTGAACAACAGCATGATGTACCCAAGAGCCAGCCAAAGTTGCTTGTTCTTGTAAAGTAAGACATCTGTAGGCTGGACCATCTAACAAACCAAATTCATATCTATTAGGATAATATGTTGGCGCATAACAACCAGACGAGTTTGTTGCTCTATAATAGTTTGTTTCTCCCAATTCAAAAGAAGTTGAATAATTAGTTGGAACACCTATTGGTCTGAATTCCCACCATGCAATTGTATATTTGGCCTGTGATGTTATTGCACTTGAGATTGTAGAATTCACTAAAGTTTCTGCTCCAGTATATGAAACACCTTGTCCATAGTAACCAGTATTATAAGTTATGTTTGTTGTTGTTCCGTTTGTAAAACTGTGCGTTGGAGAATTACTATTA
>NZ_JACTAC010000082.1 GCF_014486675.1 Flavobacterium macrobrachii | reverse complement strand
AGAAGTAATTAAATATAAACGAAAAGATGGTGTGGAATTATCGGGAACTTTATATTTACCAGCAAATTATGACCGAACTAAAAAAGCAGAGAAATTACCTTTACTAATCTGGGCTTATCCAGAAGAATTTAAAGATAAAAATAGCGCTGGACAAAGTAATAAAAATCCAAATGAGTTTACATTTCCAAATTATGGTTCATTCGTTTATTGGGTAACCAAAGGTTATGCTGTACTAGATGATGCTTCATTCCCAATTATAGGCGAAGGAACAACAGAACCAAACGATACTTTTATGCCACAACTTATTGGAAATGCCGAAGCTGCTATTGATGCTGTGGATAACTTAGGGTACATCAATCGTAAAAAAGTTGCTATTGGCGGACATTCTTATGGAGCATTTATGACGGCAAACCTTTTAACACATTCTAACCTATTTGCTTGTGGAATTGCACGAAGCGGTGCTTATAACAGAACATTAACACCATTTGGTTTCCAAAGCGAACAAAGAAATTATTGGGATGTTCCAGAAGTTTATAACACCATGTCTCCTTTTATGAATGCGGATAAAATGAAAACACCAATGCTTTTAGTTCATGGTGATGCCGATAATAATCCAGGAACATTCACGCTACAAACAGAGCGTTATTTCCAAGCGTTGAAAAATCTTGGTGCGCCAGTTCGTATGGTTTTATTACCAAAAGAAAGCCATGGCTATGCCGCAAAAGATAATATTTTTCACCTTTTATGGGAACAAGAACAATTTTTAGATAAATACTTGAAAAACTAAATTTCTTGTTATTATCAAAAAGCAAAAAGACTTTAAAACAATTGTTTTAAAGTCTTTTTTTATTAAAATACTCCTAGGAAAAAGCATTTCAAAACTAATAAATATAAAACAAATCCTCCACAACATCAATCACCAACAGTAATAGAAACTATATCACTCCAATTTCCTACTCTACCGTCATTATAAAGATACATCGCTCGATAACGCCAAACGGTGCTTAGACTAGCAGGTGGTATTGGAGTTGGATCTATAAAATTTGGTCGCATGTCTTTATCAAAAACCACAAAACCAGCTCCGCTATCTTTCTCTATAACAATACCATCATAACCTCCTTTTTTCCAATCAAGATTTACTAAACCTCCTCGCATAACTGCTTTTAAAATGGGTTGCACATTCTCTAAAGCAAGTCTGTTAGAGTTTTGCTCCTCTATACCTAATATTAACCCAATACTTACACTATAATTTTGATGTGCTTTTATACGGTTTACTAATGTGGTAAAACGAAATTGAATACCCGCTTCTACTTCATCAGGAACAGGACTAGTTATCACTGAGTCTGGAATAGGATCAGCATTAATATGATTTAAACCAAAACGAAGACCATTTTTAAAACTCGTCCAACCTTTCTTGGTTTCATCATACCTTTTTACCACTTGAATTGTCCAAGCAAAAAAAACATTGTCTGCTTGAATACTTGAAACTTCTGCGGGCAAAATGCTAAATAGCTCTGCATAATTCCCTATTTTGTTAGCAAAATTATCTAACTGCAACGAAAATTGTTCGTCATTTCTTTTTAAATAATACATAAATCAAAAATTAAGGTTATTATTCTATTTTAAATTTTATGTACTTTTCACTTCATGCAAAAACGGTTCAGGTTATGTATAATAAAAACGGTAAAATCTTAATAATATTGTACTCACTTTTTAAAGAAACCACTTCTTAAACCCTACATTTCAGCTAATTAAAAATTGCTACTTTTTAAAAAATCTAAGAATAATAATCGACGAGAAATTATTTCTTGTTAGAAATAATTGTAAAAAACAACCTAATTTTTTTTGAAAAAAAAACAAAATTTTTCATCCAAACACTAAAAATTGTGTTCCTTATTTCATTTTAATACTATAAAATAATTTCATTCATCCGAAAAAAATTTTACCTCAACGTAAAATTATTTTACGTCGCCAACAGATAATTTTACGTCGTGAACAAATCATTTTACGTTGAAGACAAATCATTTTACGTTAAGCACAAATGATTTTACCACAACGCCGAATAATTTTTATCTATCATCGAATGATTTTTAGTTGACGTAAAACTATTTTACGTTAACCTCCAGCTATTTTACGTTACCGTAAAATAATTTATTCACTACAACAAATCATTTTACCACAACGACGAATAATTTTTAATCCACAAAAAATTATTGGGAGTAACTGTAATATTGTTTTTTCTTATCTACCAAAAAATTATTAATAAAAAAACATTATTTATTGTTTATCAATAAATTTTTATTATTTTTGACCTGTAATTTAAATTTGTAAAAAAATGGAAATCAGAATCACCACAAAAATGATCCTTCAAATACTGCAAGTAATCTCTTGGGTTATCTTTATCGGTTTGTGCATCGAAGCCGGCAGTTATCTTTTTAATGCCGTGTTTACCATGGCTTTTAATCCGTTAGCGGCTGATTATTTCAAACTGACGGAATTGTACCACTATGATTCCGGATTTTTCTTAACACAAATAGGTTTAGGTTTTATAACAGCTACCTTGAAAGCCTTATTATTTTACTTGATTGTAAAAATACTGTACGACAACAAACTTGATTTTTCTAAACCTTTCAACCAGTCGCTTTTTACTTTTGTCTCCAACCTTGCGTATGTCACTATATTCATTAGTATTTTTTCAAATTGGGGTGCCAAATATTCGAAATGGTTAGAAGCTAAAGGAATAAATATGCCGGAAATTACAGAATTGCACCTGGACGGAGCAGATATTTGGCTGTTAATGGGAATTGTACTTTTGGTGATTGCTCAAATTTTCAAAAAAGGAATAGAACTTCAAAACGAAAACGAATTAACCATTTAAGTTATGCCAATAATTGTAAACGTAGATGTGATGATGGCAAAACGAAAAATGTCATTAAACGAACTTTCGGAAAAAGTAGATTTAACGCTTTCTAATCTTTCCATTCTAAAAACAGGAAAAGCAAAAGCCATCCGATTTAGCACGCTTGAAGCCATTTGCAAAGCTTTGGATTGTCAACCTGGCGATATTTTGGAATATATAAAAGAAAAAAAATAGTGAGTACTACTTTTTTACTTGCAAAAACACCTTTGCTCCTTTTTCTAACGATGAATGGCTTTCAAAATACAAAATGTTTTTTTGAAATGTAGCTTCAACCAAAAAATGATTGCCTCTAAAAAATGATTGCAAAACCTCAACTTCAACCGTTGATTGCTCCACAATTTCCAACTGATGAGGATAAACTAATTGTAATTTTCCGTCAATTTCAATTTCATTGACATCGCCAAAAAGAGAAGCGATATATTTATTTTTTGGGTTTTCATATAAATAATTAGCCGAGCCTTTTTCGATAATTTTGCCATTTTTCATTACCAAAACCTCATCGGCAAACGACAAAACATCGGTACTATCGTGAGTAGCGATAATCGTTGTAATTTGTTTTTCTTTCAAATAGGCAAAAAGTTTTCGTCGTAAACTATTTTTCCTGAAATTATCAATATGACTAAACGGCTCATCGAGCAGTAAAACTTCGGGTTCTAATGCTAAAACTCTAGCCAAAGCCACGCGTTGCATTTGTCCACCGCTTAAAAACTGAGCTTTTACAGTAGCAAATTCGGTCATTTCTACAATTTCAAGAAGTTCGGATACACGTTGATTTTTTTTATCCTTATATATATTTGACAAATACTTTCCAACATTTTCTGCAACGGTTATATAGGGCATCAAATCAAAATCTTGAGCTAAATATTTCATGTAGTCCATCCCAGGAATTAAATGATATTTAGGTCCAAGAACTTCATTTTTATTCCAAAATATTTGACCTTCATTCAAATCATATAAACCATAAATGAGTTTTAACAAAGTACTTTTTCCACAACCGCTTTCACCTATAACTGCCATTGTTTTACCTTTTTCTAATGAAAAAGATAGGTCTTCAAGTATTGAAAATTTGTTGTAAGAAAAGGTAATGTTTTGAACAGAAAGCATACTTTAAATAAAAAAAAACAAAGTTGGTTATTATTTGTAGAACAAAAAAAGTTAATCGTAGATAAAATTCTATACAAATCTCAGCATTTTTCTAACTCTTTTCTATTTTTTTAGGTTAATTTTGCATAAAAATATTATGTATTTATTTTTATTGCTATGAAATTGAAAATCTGTTACTTGCTATTTATCTGCTTTTTTACTTCAAATATAAAAGCACAAGTTGGTATTAATACAACTACTCCAAATGCACAATTGGATATTCGATCAAGTAATCAAGCTACACCAACTAATACAGACGGAATTTTAATTCCAAAAGTAGATGCTTTCCCAGCAACAAATCCTACTGCATCTCAACAAGGCATGCTGATTTATCTGACTACAGTAGCAACTTTTTCTAGTGTAAGCAAACAACCTGGATTTTATTATTGGGACAATGCAACAACCAATTGGATAGGATTTCAAAGTAGTTTAAATTCTGATTGGAGTTTAACAGGAAATGGAGGGACAAATGCAAGCACAAACTTTCTTGGAACTACCGATAATGTTGATATAGTATTTAAAAGAAACAACCGTAGAGCTGCATTTATTGGTGATGGAACTTTTGACAGTACATTGAATTATAACAATGGGAATACTTCATTTGGTGATAATTCTCTATTAAATCCAATAGTTAATTTTGGTGCCCAAACTGGAGTTAGAAACTCTGCATTCGGGACTAACTCTTTAACTAAAAATACATCTGGAAGAAGAAATGTATCAATTGGAGATTCATCACTTTATGAAAACACAACAGGAAATGAAAATACTGCCGTTGGAGTTGGTGCATTATTCAGTAACATTATTTCAAGTGGAAATACAGCAATAGGGAGAAATGCTTTAACTTCGTTTACGGGTTCAGCCACAGCCAATATTGGTAATACTGCTGTTGGGTTTGGCGCTTTAAGGAATACAGCAACAGGCATTCAAAATACAGCTATAGGATATGAAGCATTGAGAAGTGTGTTAGGAACAGGCAATGTTGGGATAGGTTATAGAGCTGGATTTAATGAAACAGGAGCAAACAAACTATATATAGAAAACTCAAATGCAGATGCTAACAACGCTTTAATTTATGGCGAATTTGATAATAACATAGTTAGAGTTAATGGAACTTTACAAGTTAATAATCCGGCAACTGTAAACGGATATGCTTTACCTAATGTAAGAGGAACAGCAAATCAAGTACTACAAACTGACGGTGCAGGAGCAACCAACTGGGTTTCTACCACTTCTTTAAGTATTAATGAAACAGATCCACAAGTTTCGTCAACCACAAATAATAGAGTTCCTAGATGGAACTCGACAACCACTACTCTAGTTGATGGAACAATCCATGATGACGGAACCAATGTTGGTATTGATGTTACACCCGCAGCAGGAAACAAACTAGAGGTAAATGGTAAAACAAGTACCACAAATTTTCAAATGACAAATGGCGCTACAAATGGTTATATTTTACAAAGTGATGCAACAGGAAATGCGAGTTGGGTTCAAAACCCATTAAACACCTTATCTTTAGTAAGAGTGAATTTATCTGCTAACCAAGCTTTAACAACTACTGGATGGCAAAAAGCAACATTCAATAGTGAAGTATTTGACACAAGTAATGAATTTGATACTACAACCAATCGCTTTACAGCAACTAAAGCTGGTTTTTACAGAGTTAATGCCGTATTTCATACAAACAACCAAAGTAATAATCAGTTCTATTCTATTGGAATTAGAGTAAATGGAAATTTTTACCAACAAACTTCAGCAAATCATTTTGGTAATGGTGCTGTAGACCGAGCAGTAAACTGTTTAGTTCAATTGAATATTGGAGATTATGTAGAAGTTTTTATTGAAAATTATCAAACTGGAGTTGAAATTGATGGTTTCTCAGGAAAAACAATTTTTGAAATTGAACAAATTAGATAATACTAAAAAAGACAAGAGCGAAATTCCAATAATGGAGTTTTTCGCCCTTGTCAACCTAACCAATAAATCTTAATTTTTAATCTATATATTCTTTGAATGATGTCGTTTGGATTCTCGCTTTTAAATCATGAAGCAAATTATACAATCCGAAGAAAGTTCTGTTAATGTACAGAAAATGTTTTGAACCTCGATTTCCATTCATTTTTCTAAGCTGAGTATCTTTTGAAAATTCTTCGCCCATTTGAGCAATTTTTCCAAAAAAATCTTCATCCGAAAAGTCAAAAAACTCGCCATGGAAAGGTTTTGTAAACAAACTCAATAAATCATGGAATATTTTGGTAAAATAAATTATTTCTTCTTTTGTATCATCGTGGCGTAAAATCTCTAATTCGTATAACTTCTTATTAAAAAGCTCTGGATTATTAATAACTTCTGGTTTTGCTAATTCAAAATATGGCACATAAAAATCCTCTGGAACTTGTTTAATACAGCCAAAATCTATGGCAACCAACTTATCATTTTTATCAATTAAAAAATTTCCCGGATGTGGATCGGCGTGAACCTGTTTCAAATAATGCATTTGATACATATAAAAATCCCATAATGCTTGACCAATTTTATCTCCTATTTCTCTATCTTGATTATAAGCAGTAAACTCCGAAATATGTTCACCTTCAATCCATTCCATCGTTAGGATTTTTTCTGACGAATAGTCTGGAAAATACTTTGGAAAACGCAAATTTTCAATTTTTCCACATTTCTCCGAAACTTCTATACTTTGTTTAAGTTCCAAAACATAATCGGTTTCTTCGAGTAATTTATTTTCAACTTCTTTAAAGTATTTCTCTGAATCCTTGCCTTTCAAATTAAACATTCGGGTTGCAAATGGTTTTACCAAAGCCAAATCAGAACTAATACTTTCAGCAACTCCAGGATATTGAATTTTTACAGCAAAATTTTCTCCGTTTATTGACGCTTTGTGTACCTGACCTATACTTGCTGCATTTACAGCATCCTGAGTGAACGTATCATAAATTTCTTCAGGATATTTTCCTAAATATTTTTTAAACGTTTTTCTAACCAATGGTGCCGATAACGGAGGAACCGAAAACTGCGAAAGCGAAAATTTCTCTACATAAGCTTGTGGCATGATACTTTTGTCCATACTCAACATTTGAGCTACTTTTAACGCACTGCCTTTTAAATTCTTTAATCCGTCATAAATATCTTCAGCGTTTTCTTCGTTCAATTTTTCTTTTGTCAAAGAAGGATTGATGATTTTCTCACCATAGTAAGCCACATAATTTCCTCCAACTTTAAAGCCTGTTTTGACTAATTGGGTTGCTCTTTCAATTTTACCTGTTGGAATTTTGTCTAATGTTTTCATTAATTAAATTTTTCTTTCCAAAAAAATTTACCCAAATCAAATAAATTCTCTAATTGTTTTGTATCTAATAAATCAACAACAGTATTAACCGATTTCTCAATCAAGACATCTGTTTTTTCAAAACTTTTAGACGTATCATCAATCCAAAATTTTAATAAAAATAAAAACTGTATCCATGCTCCTTCTGAAAAAACAGGTTCCGTAACTTTATTAATTCTTCCTGAAACCATTGTCTCATTAGAGTTAATTATACTTACGATATATTCTTTGAAATGGTTTCTGAATTGTTTTAAGCTTTTCAAATTTTTCATTCCTTCTTTGTTTTCTTTTAAATAGAACAACACATAAGTCCTATTCAATGTTAAGATTTCAAACAAAGTAAAATACAAAGTCAGTAGTTTTTCTTTATTAGAATAACTTTCAATTTTTGGATCTTTAGACATCGCTGCAGATGCATTTTCAAAAAACTTCGACCATATAGATTCTTTTAATGATTCGAATGAACCAAAAAAAGAATAAAATTGACTTTCATCTAAATTGTGTTTGTTACAAAAAGTATAGATATTCTTTGGCTCTTCATTGTTTTCTAAAACATCTATCATGAAATGATTCATAATAATCACATCATCTATTATTTCTTTCTTAGAACTTGTTTTTTTAACTGTTGCCATTTTATTGGTTTTAAATACTATGTAAAGTTACTAATTGTTTAACAAAACAAACAAATAATTAAACAAAAAGTTTTGTTAAAGTTCTTTCAAAAAAAAAGCTACCCAAAAAATGGATAGCTTTTTTTATATAGAATTAAATAGAATAAATTATTTACCTGCTTCTTTTTGAGCATCTTGAACCATTTTTTCGTTTGCAGTAATAGCAAATTCTACTCTACGGTTTTTACTTCTTCCTTCTGGAGTATCATTGGTAGCAATTGGATCAGCAATTCCTAAACCAGTTGTTACAAAACGAGTTGCAGCTAAACCTTTGCTAGCCAAATAAGCTTTTACAGATGCAGCTCTTTGGTCTGAAAGTTTCAAATTATAATCCGCTGCGCCAGTACTATCAGTATATCCATAAATTTGAATATTAGTATCAGGATATTGATTAAATACAGGAACTAATTTATCCAAATTTGCTTTTGCAGTAGCTGTAAGTGTTGATTTATTAGTATCAAAACGAACCGCATTTTCTCCTAAAACTAATTTAATTCCTTCTCCTACTCTTTCAACCTCAGCACCAGGCAAAGCTGTTTCAATTTCGCGCGCTTGTTTATCCATTTTGTTACCAATAACGCCACCAGCAACTCCACCGACAACTCCACCAAGAACTGCACCCATTGCTCCGTTTCCGCCTTTTCCTAAATTGTTGCCTAAAACTGCTCCAAGAATAGCTCCACCAGCTGCACCAATTGCTGCACCACGTTGCGTATTATTGGTATTTTTTACCGCTTCACAACTAGTAAATACTGTTGAGAACAACATTAAACCTCCTAAAACAATTACACTAAACTTTTTCATATTTCTTAATTTAATTTTTCAAATTGATAAACAACATCTGTTAATTTTCCTCCTACATTAATCTTGTCAACTAATTGGAAACTTGTTTCAGTTACGTTTGCTACATTCAAAACATAACCCGATTTTACTTTCTTAGCCTTTGCTTCATCCAAAATCTTCATTACAAATTGACCTTCTTTATTTATAAACCAAGTAATCGGTGTTGAATATGAAGTACAACTTGAACTATTCAATGCAAAATTTCCTTTGTTATTATTAGAAACAAACTTCCAATTACTTCCAATAAAACATTTTGAATCGGCTAAGTCAAACGATGTAACTTTTATAACATCTGAACCTGGATAATTTACAGCTGTAATTTGCCAATTTCCCTTGATTACTCTTTCTGTTTTATTATCAACCTTGTTATTTGTTGCAGATTTCGATTTGCAACTAAGTAAAAATACCGAAAAAACTAAAATCAAAATAATCTTTTTCATATGGTGTAATAATTAATTAATGAAACAAAGATAATAACATTTTTTGGACACATATTACATAATAATTCTATTTTGTTATAGAATTAATTCTACGTCATTTTGTCACATTCTATAATTTGGTATCACATTTGCATGTTGAGAATTTAAAACTTTATAACAACAAAATTTAATAATATGACAACAGGAAAAATTAATGTATCAGTTGAAAACATCTTTCCGCTAATCAAGAAGTTTTTATACAGCGACCACGAAATTTTCTTGCGCGAACTAGTTTCCAATGCAACTGACGCTACTTTAAAATTAAAACACCTTACTTCTATTGGTGAAGCAAAAGTGGAATATGGCAACCCAATTATTGAAGTAAAAATTGACAAAGAAGGTAAAAAACTTCATATCATCGATCAAGGTTTGGGTATGACAGCTGATGAAGTTGAAAAGTACATCAACCAAGTAGCTTTTTCGGGTGCTGAAGAATTTTTAGAAAAATATAAAGATTCTGCCAAAGATTCAGGAATTATTGGTCATTTTGGTTTAGGATTTTACTCTGCATTTATGGTGGCAGAAAAAGTAGAGATTATTACCAAATCGTTCAAAGACGAACCTGCAGCACATTGGACATGTGACGGAAGTCCAGAATTTACTTTAGTTGCTCATGACAAAACCGAAAGAGGAACCGAAATCATTCTTCACATTGCCGAAGATTCTTTAGACTTTTTAGAAGAATTCAAAATCCGTGAATTGTTGACTAAATACAATAAGTTCATGCCTGTTCCGATTAAATTTGGAACCAAAAAAGAAGCATTACCAAAACCTGATGATGCGCCAGAAGATTACAAAACAGAATACATAGACATTGACAACATTATTAATAACCCAAATCCAGCGTGGACAAAACAACCTGTTGATTTAACCGATGAAGATTATAAAAACTTCTACAGAGAGTTGTATCCAATGCAATTTGAAGAACCGTTGTTCAACATTCATTTGAATGTAGATTATCCGTTTAACTTGACAGGAATTTTGTATTTCCCAAAAATGTCAGGCGATTTACAACTTCAAAAAGACAAAATTCAATTGTACCAAAATCAGGTTTTTGTAACCGATAATGTAGAAGGAATTGTTCCAGAATTTCTTGGAATGCTTAAAGGTGTTATCGATTCGCCAGATATTCCGTTGAATGTTTCGCGTTCGTATCTTCAAGCCGATGGAAATGTGAAGAAAATTTCAAATTATATCACTCGAAAAGTTGCCGATAAATTGAAATCGCTTTTCAACGAAAACCGCGAAGATTTTGAACAAAAATGGAACGATATTAAAATCGTTTTAGAATATGGAATGTTATCCGAGCCAAAATTCTATGAAAAAGCTGGTGATTTTGTTTTGTATCCAACGGTTGATAACAAATATTACACCTTAGCCGAATTGAAAGATGCAATTACTGCAAATCAAACCGATAAAAACGGAAAATTGGTTGTTCTCTATGCTTCTAACAAAGATGCGCAACACAGTTACATTGAAATTGCCAAAGAAAAAGGATACGAAGTATTGCTTTTAGACTCGCCAATCGTTTCACATTTAATTCAAAAATTGGAAGCTGATAACGAAAACCTAACCTTTACTCGTGTAGATTCAGATCATATTGATAAATTAATTCAGAAAGAAGAAACTCAAATTTCTAAATTATCGGAAGAAGAATCAACACAACTGAAAACTGTTTTAGAAGAAATTGTTCCAAAAACAACCTATTCAGTTCAATTGGAACCGATGGATAGCAACGCTTCGCCATTTATCATTACGCAGCCAGAATTCATGCGAAGAATGAAAGAAATGAGCCAAACTGGCGGAGGCGGAATGTTCGGAATGGGTAATTTCCCAGAAATGTATAATTTGGTTGTAAACACCAACTCCGAATTAGCAACCACTATTTTAAATTCTGAGAAATCAGCACAAGAAAGTTTGGTGAAACAAGCTTTGGATTTGGCAAAAATATCTCAAGGATTACTTAAAGGAGAAGAATTAACCGCTTTCGTAAAAAGAAGTTTTGAACTGATTAAGTAACCAATGATTAGTTACAATTGAATAGAAACCTGTAAACTAAAGTTTACAGGTTTCTTTTTATTAAAAATTCCCGACCTTCGTAATTCAATAAACTAAAGTTTTACATTTTTTAAAATGACATTATCCATAGAAACTCCGGCATTACTTTTCTCTGCAACATCACTGATTTTATTAGCCTATACCAACCGGTTTTTGACGATTGCACAAATCGTTCGCAGTTTGAAAACCCATTATGATGAAAAACACACGAAAAGTATTTTACTGCAAATTAGAAACTTAAATCTAAGATTATCATTAATTCGATACATGCAACTTTTTGGTGTGTTGTGTTTGTTTCTTTCGGTATTTGCGATGTTATTGCTTTTTCTAGGGCAACAAACCGCAGGAATTTACCTTTTTGCAGCCAGTTTACTTTGTTTACTAACATCATTAGGAATTTCTTTTTGGGAAATTAGCATTTCAGTAACAGCTTTGCGTCATCATTTGAGTGATTTGGAAGAAGAAGAAATGAAAAAATAAACCTCACAAGTTTTGTGAG
>NZ_JACTAC010000081.1 GCF_014486675.1 Flavobacterium macrobrachii | reverse complement strand
AAAATATTATATAAAGATTGTGTATTTTTCATAGTGTTTATTTTGAATGCGGTATAAAAACCCATAAGATTTAAAAAATCTTATGGGCTATTTAAGTTATTATTGAACTGGTACAAGTCTTAAGTACCAAGCATTACCTGGTTCAGTTCCTTGAACTCTTAAGTACATAGAATTCTCAGTAATTTCTAAAATTTCAAATTCTTTTTTCAAAGCTCCATAGCCAATAAAAGTTCCAGAACCACCTAATAATATAGCTGCACCAGTTGTTTGTACAGTATCATTAGATGGAGAAACACTTGAAGGAACAAAAGCAAATGATGAAGAACCTCCAGCATAGCTGTAACAACCTTCATCTCCTGAGGCAGGAATGCCTGGTATAGAGGCTAAATCTCCTGTTTTAGTAAAAGCTCCGTCTGGAGTTGCTACATCGATAGAAAAAGCATTTCCAACTTTATTAAAAGTAAATCTTGCTGTATAAAAACAGTTACAACAAGCAACTTTCTCATTAATTGAAGCTGCCCACCAATCAGGACCGTAACTACCTTGATCCCATGGTCCAACACCGAAATGTCCTGGAATATCTTTGTTTACTACCCATGTTTTTGATGAATTATTTGTTAAACTAGTAATAACTTGCTCTCCTGGATCAAATAAACTCAAGACAGTAACTTCTTTTGTTATAACTGAAGATGTTCCTCCTTTACCATAGGCAATTACAGTTATTCTATATGTTTGTACTCCTTGATCAGTAAACTTTCTTGTAGTCGTTCCTGATGCAATTGTAGTCATTTCTAAAGCATCATCAGATAAATTCGTTACATTTCTATAACCAATTTTATAAGTCATTGCATTATTAGCAGAAACTGTAATTGATACATTTCCTGAACCATCACCGTTTGGATTTGAAGCATCCTGCCCTTGAATTTGTGTTTCAATTACTAAATTGCTGGGAGCAGTCAAATCACCCAACTCATAGTCATCTTTTTGACATCCTACGTATAATGATGCCAATAAAACAAAGGGAATTAATAAACATTTAATTTTATTTTTCATATTTTTTTAAATTAGTTAGTTTGAGTAACATTATCAATGTAAATCACTTCTCCAAAGCCATCTTGGGTATCATTATATCTAAACACTAATTGTCTAAAACTTGTTCCTTGAGGAATTCCTAAAGTGCTAAAATCAAATTCAAGTTCGTGCCATTGGTTAGCTACCGTTGTGGCTACTTTCAATACTTGATTAGGTATTCCAGTAGTTGCTTGCTCTAATTCTAGATTAATCATTTTTCCTGCTTCAGTAGCATATACCATGACTTTTATTTTGCCTCCATTGTCAATGTTAATTGGAACACTACCAGGCGCTGCCATTGGTGTCCAAGTTCCACTCCATGATGCAGCACCTACTGGTTTTATATATCGCCATACTGTTGCACTTGTATTAATTCCTCCTGGAAAAGGGTTTGCAACTAAAGCTGTTCCAACTCCACCAAAAGTTCCTCCTATACCATAGTTTTGAAATTGGTCCTCATAGGTAATCGGTAAAGAAAAAGGATTGTAAACTAAAAGATTAGTTGATGTTGTAGCTGTTGCTAAACCACCACTTTGAGCTACAACAGTTATAGTGTAATTACCAGCCGTTGCATAAGTATGCGTGATTGCCTGTCCTAAACCTAAAACCGTTGGTTGTTCGTTAGTGACATCACCAAAATAAATCCAATATGAATTAGCAAAATCTGCGGTTGGTGCTACTGTTACATTATAACCATTACCAGAAGCATTTATAGCCAAATTTTCAGGAGCTCTGTAAGTTATTACTAAAGGATAAGTAGTAATTGAACTTTCCCCCGCAATATCAAAAGACTCAATAGATACTGTATATGAACCTTCAGGATAATTATGTGATAAACTTTGACCAGGAAAAATTGTAACAGGCTCAGTTGAACCATGTCCAAGTGTAACTGCATATCTAGAAAATCCCTCACCTGTTGGAGTAATTTTTACTAAACCAGAATTATCATTACTAATATCAAATATTTTATCTTGATTTCCTGAGGTAACTGTTTCTAATGAAGATGTATCATTACCTATACCGTCTTCTGTACAGGCGCTTAAAACAAGTAAAGTTAAAAGCATTGTAATTTTTAAAATTCCTTTTTTCATGATTTATTAGTTGTAATTAGGATTTTGTTCAATTTGAGTACTTTCTAATTCTTGATTTGGAATTGGTAAAATTTCGTGCTTCCCTGCAACAAATCCTCTGTTTGCTAAAACAGTAGGTGCATCACCCCAACGAACTAAGTCAAACCATCTATGACCTTCACCTGCTAACTCTCTTCTTCTTTCAGCTTTAATAGCACCAAGGGATACTGGTACTGAGCCAAGTCCAACTCTATCTCTTACAGCATCTAATAATGCTTGAGCTCTCGCTCCTGTTCCACCTAATGCTTCTGCTTCCATTAAATAAGTGTCAGCTAAACGAATAGCATAAGTATTTTGTGCATAGTTAAGTACTGCATCACCTCCTAAACTTCCATCGTAAACATCTCCTTGACGAGGTAAAAATTTACCTAAGAAATAACCTGTATCTTGATAACCCCCAATATAATCAGCATTTCCGTTTTGTTTTAAAGTTTTTAAGTTAAATACTGTAGCATTTAATCTAGGATCACTTCCCATAAAGTCAACAAAATCTTGTGTAAATACATTAAAACTCCATCCTGAAGGTAACTCTGGAGCTGGACTACTTATTCTTACATAATTCCTTGGCCCAACCATTGTATTGATTGTATTTCCTTCATCAGAATTTCCACCCCAAATTCCCCAATAAGAACCTTGAGCTGAATGAGATACTTCTAATATTGATTCTGTATTAAACTTATTAGTAAAACTCCATAAATCATTAAAATTATCTAACAATCGGTATCCATATTGGCTTGTTCCACCAGGAGTTCCATTAACTTGTTCAAATTGTTGAGCGGCTAAACTATTCTTACCTTGATACAAATAAACTTTACCTAGTATTGCCTGTGCTGCACATTTAGTTAATCTGCCTCCATCACTTGATACATTCACTGTTGAAGGAAGGTTATCCATTGACTCAATTATGTCTGACTCAATTTGTGCCCAAACCTCTGCTGGATCTGCCTGAGGAACAGAATAAAATTGAGAAGCCGAAAGCGGTTCTAAAATTAAAGGTACATTTTTAAACATTCTAACTAAATTAAAATAATAGAATGCTCTTAATGTTTTAGCTTCCGCAGCAAAACGAGACTTAACATTTTCATCCATTGGTACTCCTGGTAATTTAGCTAATAACTGATTAGCTCTGTAGATACCTCTGTAATAATCACTCCAAAAACTTCTTGGTATTGTAAAAGGATTGATGGAATAATTTGAAAAAGATTGTATTCCTGCGCCATCAGAGTCACTTCCTCCTCCTGCAAAATGGTCATCAGAAGCAGCATTAAACATGGTGATAATGTTTTCAAATCCACCAGAATTTTTACGCATTAAATCATAAACTGAAACCAAAGCAGCTCTTGCCTCAGTCTCATCTTTATAATAATTACCTTCAGTAGTTGTTCCAATTGGTTCAACTTCTAAAAAATCTGAAGTACAAGACACTCCAACTGAAGTAAGTACAACAAATAAAGCTATTTTAATTTCTCTTTTCATAATCATTTTATTTTAAAATTGAACACTTGCTCCTAACATAAATGAGCGAGCTTGTGGATAATAACCTCTGTCAATACCAAAAACATCTCCACCGATTTCTGGATCAAAACCAGTATATTTGGTTAACGTTAAAAGATTTTCTCCCGTTACATACAATCTAACTTTTTGAAAACCAACTTTACTTATAATAGATTGTGGTAATGAATATCCTAGCTGTACAACTTTTAGACGTAAATAATCTCCGTCTTCAAGGTAAAAATCAGACATTCTTGTAAAGTTACCATTGGCATCACTTGATGAAATTCGTGGGTAAGAATTAGAAGTACCTTCACCAGTCCATCTGTTAAGTACATCGGTTTGGTAGTTTGCATTTGACATATCTAATCTTCGAAGTCCTTGGAAAATTTTGTTTCCAGCAACACCTTGAGTGAATACCATCAAATCAAATCCTTTGTAATCCATATTTAATGTGAAACTAAATGTATATTTTGGAAGTGGGCTTCCTAAATAGCCTTTGTCATCATCGGTTATTGCTCCATCACCATTTCTATCTTTCCATTTGAAATCACCTGGAACAGCATTTGGCTGAATAACTTGACCATTAGCATTTGTGTAAGCATTGATTTCTGCTTGATTTTGAAAAATTCCATTAGTTTGGAAACCATAAAATTCATTATATGAATGACCAACTTCTGTTCTTGTAACAGGTCCCATAGATTGAAAACCTGGACCAGTAAAGTAATCAACATTATTACCTAAGTTTGTAATTTCATTATTTAAAACGGCAAAAGTTGAATTTGCTGAAATATTAAACTCATTTATTTTTTTATTGAATCCTAATTCAAATTCAAGACCTGAATTATTCATATCAGCAATATTAGCTAAAGGTGGCGCTTCTGCTCCAACATATCCTGGAATTGGATTATCTCTAAGAATACCTGCAGTTTTCTTTTTATACCATTCAACTGTTAGATTAACTGAATTAAATAGTTTAGCATCAAAACCGATATTTGTTTGAGTTGTTTCCTCCCATTTCAAATCAGGGTTAGAAATTCTTCCCGGGCTTGAACCTGAAGTTACAACACCAGATGTTCCAAATGTATAGTTTCTACCTCCGTCAATTAATGCTAAGAAAGCATTATCACCAATTACGTCATTACCAGTAACCCCATAACCTACACGAAGTTTTAAATTATTTACCACCTCATTTGATTTCCAAAAATCTTCTTTTGAAATAACCCAACCAGCTGATAATGATGGGAAAGTTCCATACTTATTATTTGCCCCAAATTTAGAAGAACCATCACGTCTAATTAAACCTGTGAAAAGATACTTTTCTTTATAATCATAATTTAAACGAGCAAACAATGAAGTTGTTGTATTAGCTTGAACATCATAAGAATAACCTATTTTATTATCCTGTGTTACAGTAGGATCATTAAAACTTGCATCCTGATAATTGTTAGTAGACAAGTTGTATTGAGTTACACTTGTAACGGTAAAGAACTCATTATTTTTGTATGCACCTTGACCTAATAATACCGAGAATGTATGATCACCAATTACTTTATCATAAGTAAGTGTATTTTCAACTGTCCAGTTAAATGCTTTATTCTCAATACGCGAAATATTATTCTGACCTGTTACATTATTTACAGTTGCACTTAAATAGTATAGTGGTGTAAAACCTTGTCCACCCCAATAAGCAAGTTTACCTCCAAAAGTAGATCTTAGCTTGAATCCTTTATATGGTTTTGCTTCAATATAAGCGTTTCCAATAAAATCATCTGACCAGTTGTACTGCCCTAATCTAGTTTTAGCATATGCTAGTGGGTTGGTCATCTCTTGTCCAACAACATTTGAAATTCCATAAGGATTACCATTTTTGTCTCTTATTACATAAGGACTACTGTATAGAGTTCCGTTTGCTAAGACAGGATCTGTTTCTACAACAGGAGTTGTTGGATCTAAATTTATTGCAGAACTTAATGGTCCACCAAACTCACTATTGGTATTACCAAGACCAACTGTCTTTTGTCTAGTATAACCAATTGTCTGTCCAATTGTTAACCAGTCTCTAACTTTATGAGTTGAATTTATACGAATATTCTTTTTATCATAATTAGAAATTTCTGGCATTACAATTCCCTCTTGAAATTGACTACCAAAAGAAAAATAAAAATTAGAAACATCGTTTCCGCCACTTAAACTTACTTCATGGTTGTATCTACTAGCGGATGTATTAAATATTTGCTTTTGCCAATCAGTTCCAGTCCCTAAAGCACTTAAATTAGGATAAGGTATACTACCTTGTGCATTACCATTAGCAAAACGCTCATTCATAATTGCACCATACTCAGTAGCATTTAAAAGATTTAACATTCTTTCTGGAGAAGAAGTTCCCACGAAACCATTATAAGAAATAGACAATTTTCCAGCTTTTCCTTTTTTTGTAGTAACAAGAATAACCCCAGCTGCTGATCTTGCACCATAAATTGCAGAAGAAGCAGCATCTTTTAAAACTTCCATAGACTCAATATCAGATTGATTGATCGCTCCAAGTGCACCAGAATCTACAATAACTCCATCAACAACCCAAATAGGTTCATTACCACCATTTAATGTAGTAATACCTCTAACACGAACCGTTGAACCAGAACCTGGTTGACCTGCATTCATTGCAATGGTTACCCCAGCAGCTCTACCTTGTAAAGCTTGTTCAATACGTCCATTAGGAACTTTTTCCAAATCTTTAGCTGATACTTTGGAAATTGCTCCCGTTACTACACTTTTCTTTTGTGTACCGTAACCAACGTTTACTACAACCTCTTCAAGCAAATTGCTGTCTTCTTTAAGTTGTACGTTGATTTCTCCATCAATAATTGCAACTTCTTGTGTAGTATATCCTATATAGGATACAACTAACGTCTTTGCATCTGATGGTACATTGAAGGAAAATTTACCGTCAATGTCAGTTAATGTTCCTGCATTTGTTCCTTTAGCTACAACATTTACCCCAGGTAATGGTAATCCGTCAGCGTTGACAGTACCTGAGACTTTTTTTTGCGCCTGAGCAGATGCAATTGAAACAAAAACCAGTGAGATTAGAAAAAATTTCTCTTTAAATCTCCTTAAGAATAGTTCTACATTCATAAGCTTTAAAATAATTTATTTGTTTTGGTTTTATGCCACATTTTTGTGACGAGTTAATCATGGTGTTAAATTATTTATTTAAAAAGTATCAAATCAATAATTAACCACAACAAAAAATATACATAACAAAATTTTAAGCCATAAAAATTGAGAACATCACAGAGAGTAAAGAATTACAAGGTTTTTTATTAACAATTCATTAACAATAAAACCTTGAACAAAGACAACGAAAAGGTTGTTGTAAAGGTAATGTTGAGGTAAACTTAATAAATCTGTATAGTTAAATTGATAAAATATAATCTACTAAGCTCTCATCATGAGCTAAATTTAGCTTTTTACGTAATCTATATCGTTTTATCTCTACACTTCTAATAGAAATATTTAACATTGGAGCTATTTCTTTTGATGATAAATTAAGTCTTAAATAGGCACAAAGTTTCAAATCGCTTGGTGTTAAAGTAGCGTGTTTAGTTTTCATCTTCTTTAGAAAATCTTTATCCGCACTATCAAACGCTTCTTTGAAAACGGTCCAAGTGTCATCGTTTGATATATTCTTATTAATTGTAGTAATTACTGATTTTATACTTCTATTATTCCCTTCTCCTTCAGAAGATTTTTTTAAATCTTCTTTAATAATAGCTAGTAGTTCATCTTTCTTTATCAAACTCATGTTTGAAACTGCCAATTCTCTGTTTTTTGCATCAACATCTTGAGATAATTGCTCGTTTTTCATTTTCATTAATTGCTGCTCATTTTCTAATGCAGCTATTTCAAGTAATAAATTATTCTCTTCTATAAGCTTTATTTTTTGTTTATAGTAATATTGTTGATATGCTTTGTTTATATAGTAAGCTAAAATCATGAAAAGAATTAAATAAATAAGTACCGCTAATGTTGTAGCATACCATGGTTTATTGATAACAAAATGATATACTGCTACATTTTCTGGAGCAGCATTTGCTATTTTAGCTCTAACTCTAAAAGTATATTCGCCCGGCTCCAGATTTTTAAAATTAACTTCTGATTTTGTGTTCCATTGACTCCACTGACTTTGGAAACCTTCTAAAATGTATTGGTATTCAACATCAACAAATCGGTTGTATTGAGGTACTGTATATTTTATTGAAATGTTATTTTGATCATGCTTCAATTCTGTGGTTTTACTTATCGAAAGTTTTGTAGTTATCCCTTCTAATCTATTAACACTGACATCTGTAATGGCTACTTTATGGTTTTTTACTTTAAAATCATTTAAATCAATGATAAAATAGCCATCTGTTTTACCTACTAAATATTCATTACCAGATAACTGAGTTATATTTTCATAGCCAAGCATTGGGTTAACAATAGAAAAAGGAATAGGAATCTTATTAACCTTCAACTCTGAATTAAAGTTGCCTGCTGTAAAATAATATATGTAGCTTTTAGTAAAAAACCACATTTTACCTGATTTATCTACATTTAATTTACCTGAAACAAATTCATCTTTATCAAGTATCAAACTATTTTTTTTGTCTAATTCAAATTCTTTGGTTTTCGAATTCAAATTAAAAATTCCTTGTTTACCTGCATGAAATATTGAACCATTAAATTTTGCTAAACTTACATGCTTTCCTTTACTGGGTTTTTTCAAAATGGAAAATTTTTTTACGGATAAAAAATCTTTTGAAGGAATTACTTTTATTACTCCTTTATATTCATGTCCTACATATATGGTGTTATCGTTGTCGATTTCAAAATATCTGGAAGAAATATCAAAACCCTTAACTTTAGTTTTAAAAACCCAATTAGAATTTATTTTTTCTATAATAGAAAGTCCATTATAATTCCCTTGCATTATATAATTAGGAATACCAGGAACAGAATTAAATTTCCATGTTCCTGTTCCTTTAAAAATGAGCTTTGCACTAGATTGATTGATTAAAAATGTACCTAAATCATGACCACAAAACAATTGATTATCTTTTATAAATAGCGACCATACTTGTCCTTTTGTTCCGTTAATAAGCAAAAAATCTCCGTTAGAAAATTTCTTTTTAAAGAACAAGCCTTGATTTGTTCCAAGATATAAATTATCTTGATATTCAATTGATGTATAAACAGTACCTAGATAACCTTTGTCATCTTGATAATTTCTAACAGGAGATTGAAGGTTGATACAATCAATACCGTTATCTAAACCTAACCAGATATTATTGTCAACATCTTCATCAATAGAAAGTATTGTATTGTTACTTAATCCGGTGTTTTGAGTAATATGGTTTTGAATTTTACCTTGTTTATCTAAAATAAAAAGACCATTTGAAATGGTACCCAAAGCAAAACCTCCATTAGATAATTTTTTAGCACAAAAAATAGAATTTATTTTAAATATTTCATTTGACACAATATCGAACTGTTCAAGTTTGTTGTCCTTAAATTTTAATAAACCCGCTCGTTCTGTTTGTAATAATAAACCTTGAGTTGAAGGAAAAATTTCTACTATTCTATTCGTTTTAATTTGCTCGTTGCTACATATTAGTATGCTTTCTCCATTAACAATTTCGTATAAGCCTTCATTTATAGCTTGAAAATAAATTGAATTATTTGTATTGAATACTCTGAAAATATAAGGATGATTATCAATAAAGCGAAATGATTGGTCTTTTATATTATAAACATAAATTCTATTAAAAGACTGAAAAAGAACCCAGTTTTCAATAGCTACTATATTCCAAAAATGTTCATCTTCGATTAGTTTAGACTTTATTTTATTACTTAAAGAAATATACCTCAAAGAACCATCATCAACTCTTGACCAATAACCAAATTCCATGTAACATCCTGTATAAATCTTATTACCAACAACTTTTACTGAACGAAGTATTGTTTCGTTTGGCGAAGGATAAAGTTTCCATTCTGTTCCATTGAATTCAAGAAGGCCTTCGTTGTTAGCAAAATAGATAAATTCACTTTTATCTTGGTCTATCATCCAGTTTTGACTACCCGCTTTATAATAATTAGAATTAAATTTAATTATTGGAGGTAATTCTTGAGCAAAAAATAGTTGGCTTATAAAAAATAGTAAAAACGAAATTAATTTGATAAATTTCGTCTGATTTGTAGTTTATAGTTGAGTAACGCTTGTAAAAATATTGCTTCGCTTATTCAAATCCAAAAAAATGTAACATAGTTTGGTTTAAATCTCATCGAGGAAATGGTTATCTTTGCAATCATTTTGATTTTTGCCATGAAAAGTACGGAAATTGCTACACTCGAACCTAAAAAAAATATCTTAATTAAAGGTGCTCAAATTCATAATCTAAAAAATTTGGATGTTGTTATTCCTAGAAACCAATTAGTTGTTATTACAGGTTTATCGGGTTCAGGAAAATCGAGTTTGGCTTTTGATACTTTATATGCCGAAGGTCAACGCCGTTATGTAGAAAGTTTGTCTTCCTATGCGCGACAATTTTTGGGCAGATTAGACAAACCAAAAGTTGAATACATCAAAGGAATTGCACCAGCAATAGCCATTGAACAAAAAGTAAATACAACCAACGCGCGTTCAACCGTTGGGACTTCTACCGAAATTTATGATTACTTAAAACTACTTTTTGCTAGAATTGGAAAAACAATTTCGCCTGTTTCTGGCAAAGAAGTAAAAAAAGATACCGTATCTGATGTTATAAACGAAGTTAAAACCTTTGAAATCAATAGTAAATGGTTGCTACTGTCACCAATTCATCTGGAAGAAGGACGAAAACTAGAAGACAAACTAAAAGTGTTGCTTCAGCAAGGTTTTGCTCGAATTTTAGTTGAAAACGAAATGGTTCGTTTAGACCAACTAGACGAACATTCTTTAGACAACAAAGATATTTTGCTAATTATCGATAGAATTGTAGTAAATCCTGAAACTTCTTCCGAAGAAGAATTTTATAATCGATTGGCAGATGCCGTTCAAACCGCTTTTTTTGAAGGCAAAGGAGTTTGCTATTTGCAAGAACTTGAAACCAAAAAACGATTGGAATACAGTTCTAATTTTGAATTGGATGGAATGACTTTTCTAGAACCAAATATTCATCTTTTTAGTTTCAATAATCCTTATGGTGCATGTCCAACCTGCGAAGGTTATGGAAACATCATCGGGATTGATACCGAATTGGTCATTCCAAATACAGCACTTTCGGTTTTTGAAAACGCTATTTTTCCTTGGCGTGGTGAAAGCATGAGTTGGTATCGCGATCAATTGGTTAACAATGCTTATAAATTTGATTTTCCCATTCACAAACCCTATTTTCAGCTATCGGATGAACAAAAAGAACTCATTTGGAAAGGAAATAAATTATTTACTGGATTGAATGATTTTTTTGCCGAACTCGAAGAAAAAAATTATAAAATTCAAAATCGTGTGATGCTTTCGCGTTATCGAGGCAAAACAAAATGTACTACTTGTAAAGGAAAACGTCTTCGATTGGAAGCTAATTACATTCAAGTTGGCGGAAAAACCATTTCAGAATTGGTTGATTTACCAATCAAACGATTAATTCCGTTTTTTAGTGATTTAAAATTATCCGAATATGATTTTAAAGTCGCCAAACGTTTGCTAATCGAAATCAATAACCGATTAGCTTTTTTGAGTGATGTCGGTTTAGATTATTTAACCTTAAACCGAAATTCAGCTTCTCTTTCTGGTGGTGAATCGCAGCGAATTAATTTGGCTACTTCGCTTGGAAGTAGTTTAGTTGGTTCGATGTATATTTTGGACGAACCAAGCATTGGTTTACATCCAAAAGACACCGAAAAATTAATCACAGTCTTGAAAAATCTTCGTGATTTAGGAAATACCGTTATTGTGGTTGAGCACGACGAAGATATTATGAAAGCTGCCGACAGAATTATCGATATTGGTCAAGAAGCTGGAACGCACGGCGGAAATCTAGTTGCCGAAGGAACATTTGAAGAAATTCTGAAAGCCAACTCGCTTACAGCAAAATATTTGAATGGCGAAATGGAAATTGCTGTGCCAAAAACACGCAGAAAGTCAAAAAATACAATCGAAATTATTGGCGCAAGAGAAAACAATCTTCAAAACGTTGACGTTTCGTTTCCTTTGGAAAGTTTGACCATAATTACAGGTGTTTCGGGTAGCGGAAAAAGTACGTTGGTTAAAAAAATTCTTTTTCCAGCAATGCAAAAGAAACTCGAAGGCATTGGCGACAAAGCTGGACAATTCTCCGAAATTAAAGGAAGTTTTTCACATATAAAACACATCGAATATGTCGATCAAAACCCAATTGGAAGAAGTTCACGTTCCAATCCAGTGACGTATATCAAGGCGTATGACGACATCAGAGATTTATATGCCAAAGAAAAATTATCCAAAATTAGAGGTTATTTGCCGAAACATTTTTCGTTTAATGTTGATGGCGGACGATGTGAAACCTGCAAAGGTGACGGAAGCATTAATGTAGAAATGGTTTTCATGGCAGATGTTGAATTGCCATGTGAAACTTGTGGCGGAAAACGTTTCAAAAAAGAAATCCTCGAAGTAACTTTTGAAGGCAAAAACATCGACGATATATTAACGATGACAATTGACGATGCTATTTCGTTTTTCAGCGCTCATAAACAAACCAAAATTATTCAAAAACTACAACCGTTACAAGACGTTGGTTTAGGTTATGTTCAGTTAGGTCAATCCTCGTCAACGCTTTCTGGTGGTGAAGCACAACGTATTAAATTGGCTTCGTTCTTGGTAAAAGGTGCCACAAAAGACAAAGCATTGTTTGTTTTTGACGAACCAACAACTGGTTTGCATTTTCATGATATCAAAAAACTATTGACTTCTTTTGACGCTTTGATAGAAAAAGGACATTCGATTATTGTAATTGAACATAATTTAGATTTAATCAAATGTGCCGATTGGATTATCGATTTAGGTCCAGAAGGTGGCGAAAACGGCGGACAACTTCTCGCTGTTGGAACGCCAGAAGAAATCGTAAAAAACAAAAAATCAATTACAGGAAAGTATTTAATAACTAAATTGTAGGTTTTTTGATAGAAAGAATTAGATTTGCATCGCAAAAACCATACAAACCTCTTATAATCAAACTATTTATGAAGAAAAATTACTTATTCTTATTATTACTAATGACTAGCTATGCTAATGCTGCTATTATTTATGTAAATAAAAATGCCACTGGTGCAAACAACGGAAGTTCATGGACTAATGCCTATACAACCATTGAAGCCGCTTTTGCTAATTCAATCGTTGGAGATAAAATTTGGATTGCTCAAGGAGTTTATAAACCAACTGGAACAACAAGAAGTACAACATACAACATTCCTAATGGCGTAGAGGTATATGGAAGCTTTGCAGGCACCGAAACTAACGTTAACCAAAGAGATTTTAGTAATGGTCCAACAACCACCTTAAATGGTGATATTAATACTGTTGGGGTACAAACCGATAATTGCTGGAGCGTTGTAAAATTTACTAATGTTAGTAGCTTAACTATTTTTGATGGATTTAAAATTATCAATGGATATAATAACAGTAGTACTTATGGTGGAGCAATCTACAACAGTGGTGGTCAACCAACGATTAGAAACTGCGAAATGATAGCTAACTATGCGACAGATGGTGGTGCCTTTGGTAATGCAACTACCGAAGCTAATGTAACGACACTTATTAACTGTAAAATTAGAAACAACTCCGCTACAGAAGGTGGCGCTATCTTCAATCAATCAGGAACCTTAAAATTGATTAATTGTGATGTAACTAGTAATACAGCTGGATATGGTGGCGCAATACATGTTGAGTTTGATCATGTTATTATTGATCGTGGTATCTTTAGTGGAAACAGTGCCTCTGCAAGTGGAGGCGTTGTATATCTTGATAATAGTGATACTTCTATCGAGTTTAATAACTCATTACTTGTGGGGAATTTTGCTCCTGAAAAATCTGTAATGGGAATGAACAGTCCAGTATCTAATACAAATATTTCTAAATTTATTGGTTG
>NZ_JACTAC010000080.1 GCF_014486675.1 Flavobacterium macrobrachii | reverse complement strand
TCACAACTCCATTTTTTACTATTCCACCTCATTATTTTACTTCTCCGCATCGTTCTTTGACATCTCCGCATCGTTCTTTTGCCTCTCCGCTTCGTTCTTTTAACTTTCCGCTTCGTTCTTTTACCTCTCCGTCCAATCCTCTTTCCTCTTGCTTCTTGCTTCTTTCCTCTTCCCTCTTGCTTCTTTCCTCTTGCTTCTTTTCTCTAAAAAACACATCTTCAACCCACAACACTATTATCACACTTTTAACACTATTTCATCAATCATTATTATTATCTTTGCAAGGCTAAAAAAATTGACATGGAAAACGTTATCAATAGCGTACAACCGCCAATAGGCAAACCAAAATGGTTAAAAGTAAAACTACCTATTGGAGAAAAATATACCGAACTACGCAGTCTTGTTGACAAATATAAACTAAACACCATCTGTACATCGGGCAGTTGTCCAAACATGGGCGAATGCTGGGGCGAAGGAACCGCCACCTTCATGATATTAGGTAACATCTGCACCCGTTCCTGCGGATTTTGTGGTGTAAAAACCGGAAGACCAGAAACAGTAGATTGGGATGAACCCGAAAAAGTAGCCCGTTCCATCAAATTAATGAAAATCAAACACGCCGTTATCACCAGTGTTGACCGCGATGATTTAAAAGATATGGGTTCCATCATCTGGCTAGAAACCGTAGAAGCCATCCGTAGAATGAACCCTACTACAACTCTGGAAACACTAATCCCCGATTTTCAAGGAAACGAACGCATTATCGACCGAATAGTAGAAGCAAATCCAGAAGTAGTGTCACACAATATGGAAACCGTTCGCCGTCTAACGCGTGAAGTGCGCATTCAAGCAAAATATGACCGAAGCCTAGCCGTACTAAAGTATTTAAAAGAAAAAGGCATCCGCAGAACCAAATCGGGCATCATGCTAGGACTTGGTGAAACGGAAGAAGAAGTAATCCAAACCATGCAGGATTTGCGCGATAACCATGTTGATATTGTAACCCTGGGTCAATACCTGCAACCTAGTAAAAAACACTTGCCAGTAAAAGAATTCATTACTCCAGAGCAATTTGAAAAGTATGAAAAAATAGGAAAAGAAATGGGCTTCCGCCATGTAGAAAGTGGAGCACTAGTTCGCTCATCGTATCATGCCGAAAAGCATATTTTATAACCCTAATGGATGTAACGCAACAACAATCGGCTATTAAAGCTACTTACTTTAGTTTACTGGGTAACATTTGCCTAGCATTAGTAAAAGGTTTAGCGGGTATATTGGGTAATTCTTATGCACTGATTGCCGATGCTATTGAGTCTACTACCGATATATTTTCGTCGTTCTTGGTGTTATTTGGTTTAAAATATGCTAACAAACCTGCCGATGAAAATCATCCTTATGGTCATGGAAGAGCAGAACCGCTAATTACTTTTATAGTAGTAGGTTTTTTGATTACCTCTGCTACCATCATTGCCTACGAAAGCATTCAAAACATTACTACGCCACATGATGCGCCAAAATCTTGGACATTAATTCTTTTGGCTATAATCATCTTATGGAAAGAGTTTTCGTTTAGAAAAGTAATGAAACGAGCGGTTGAAACCAATAGTTCTTCACTAAAAGCCGATGCATGGCACCACCGCAGCGATGCGATAACTTCGGTTGCCGCATTTATAGGAATATCCATAGCAGTACTCTTTGGCAATGGATATGAATCAGCTGACGATTGGGCTGCACTGTTTGCCTCAGGATTTATTTTGTACAACAGTTATTTAATCTTTAGACCTGCGCTAGGCGAAATCATGGACGAACATCTTTATGATGATTTAATCCTAGAAATTCGTGAAGTGTCACATAAAGTAAAAGGTGTAATTGATACCGAAAAATGCTTCATCAGAAAAGCCGGAATGAAATATCACGTAGATTTGCATGCCACAGTAGATGCAAACCTAACGGTTAAAGAAGGTCACGATATTGCTCATTTATTAAAAGACACACTAAGAGCAAAAATCCCTCAACTAGGTCACGTTTTAATTCATATAGAACCCAATGAATTCTAAAATTACTATTGCCATAAACGGTTTCGGAAGAATTGGTAGAAATCTATTCCGATTGTTACTCAATCATCCACAGATTGAGGTTCTTGCCATAAATGATATTGCCGATAACCGAACGATGGCACATTTAATTAAATATGATAGTATTCATGGTGTTTTGCCTTATGACGTTTCGTTTGATGAAAATCATATTATCGTGGACGGAAAAAAATATACTTTCTTCCACGAAAAAGAAATCAGCAATCTACAATGGAACAACATCGATTTTGTGGTAGAAAGCACCGGGAAATTCAAAACCTTTGAAGACATCAATAAGCATATCATAGCGGGTGCAAAGCGAGTAATTCTCTCCGCTCCAAGCGAAGTTCCCGAAATTAAAACCGTTGTTCTTGGCGTAAACGAAAACATTCTCGACGGAACTGAAACTATAGTTTCAAACGCCAGTTGTACTACTAACAACGCTGCGCCAATGATAAAAGTAATCAACGAACTTTGTGGCATAGAACAAGCCTATATTACTACGGTTCACTCCTACACTACCGACCAAAGTCTGCATGATCAACCTCATAAAGATTTGCGTCGTGCTCGTGGTGCAAGCCAATCTATTGTTCCTACAACAACTGGAGCAGCCAAAGCTTTGACAAAAATCTTCCCAATGATGGATGGAAAGATTGGTGGAAGTGGTATTCGTGTTCCTGTTCCCGATGGTTCATTGACCGACATAACTTGTTATGTAAAAAAAGAAGTAACTATCGAAGAAATAAACCAAGCTTTTAAATTAGCTTCAGAAAATGAACTAAAAGGAATACTTGCTTATACCGAAGATCCAATAGTTTCGGTAGACATTATTGGAAATCAAAATTCCTGCCTTTTTGATGCGCAACTTACTTCTGTAATCGATAAAATGGTTAAAGTTGTGGGATGGTATGATAACGAAATTGGCTACTCTTCAAGAATAATTGATTTAATTTTTTTGTTAAAAAAATAATATTTCTATATTTATTGTCTGAAAAACAGAAATAAATTGAAGAAGATTATATTTTTATTGCTATTTTCTATACCATTTTATGGACAAATGGGCGCCGTCAAAGAAATTGATAGTGTTGCTTATTACATAAAATTAGCAGATTTCTACAAGAGTAAAAATAACTACAAATCATCTTTGGTCAGTTCAAACGAAGCAATCAAATTTGCTTCAAAAACAAACAATCCACTAAGTAAATCATTAGCTTACACATCATTAGGAACATCATTTTTTGAACTAAAAAAAATTGCCGATGCTAAGGAAGCCTTTCTCAAAAGCATAGCTGAGTTAAACAAAGAACCGTTATCATCTAACTTAGCCTTAAATTATTATAAACTTGGTTTGTGCTACATGAGTTTAGAAGATTATCAAAAAGCTGAGACCTTTTTTAATAAGGCTCAAGAAATATATGATACTTTAAAGATTGAAAATCAAGAACTAATTACCTTACAAAAAGGAATTGTATATAGAACAAAAGGAAAAACAAAAGAAGCAACCGAATTGTTCAACAGCATCATTTCTAAACCAGATAACCAAGATTATTATGAATCAAAAGCAGAAGCACTCTATCAACTCGCCCGAATTGAGCTTGGAAACAATAGAAACAATCTAGCTTTAAACTATCTTGAAAGAGCTTTAGAAAAAAATACTGCTGATAAAAATATTGAACAAAGAATAAAAATATTACACTCTCTAAGTTTTACAAATGATAAAGTTTTAAATACTAAAAAAGCCTATCGTTATCTAAAAGAACATGTTAAACTAAGAGATAGCTTGTTGAAATTAAACAATGATAGATTGGATCCAAATGAATATTACACGCTAAAAGAAAACGAGCGAACCGATTTGTTTGAGGAATTAATAAAAGAAAACGAAGTTCAACAAAAGTCCAATCGATTTGCAAAAGTAATTGTCATCTTAGCTATTGCTTTAATTACTATCTTATCGTTACTTAGTTTGTCATTATATAAGAACAATATTATTAGAACAAAAACTAATAAACTTTTACAAGAAAAAAACTCTGAACTTGAAATTGCCAAAGAAAAAGCAGAGAAAGCCTCTCAAGCAAGAGCCGATTTCCTATCTACCGTTAGTCATGAACTTAGAACACCATTAAATGCTATTAATGGAATAACTCATTTATTGATAGAAGAAGATCCAAAAGATAGTCAAAAACACTATCTAAACTCTTTAAAATTTTCTGGAAACTACCTTTTAACTTTTATTAATGAAATATTAGAAATCAATAGAATTGAATCGAATAATATTGAGGTAGAGAAAATAGATTTTAACCTAAAAGACTTATTATATAATATTCAAAACTCACTAAAAGAATTAGCAAAGGTTAACAATAATCAGTTTATATTAGATATAGACCCAAAAGTTCCCGATGCAATAGTAAGTGATCCAACAAAGCTTTCGCAAATTTTTATCAATTTAATTAATAATGCTTTAAAATTTACTAAAAATGGTGAAGTAAAAGTTATGGCAGAGTTATTTGGTATAAAAGACAATCATGCTACTATTCATTTTGAAATTATTGACACAGGAATTGGTATTGCAGCAGAAAAACAAGAAAGTATTTTTGACAGCTTTTCACAAGGTTCCATAGAAATAAACAGAAAGTATGGCGGAACAGGTTTAGGTTTAGCCATTGTAAAAAAACTAATGGACTTACTTGGCGGTACCATAAAACTGCAAAGTGAACTTGGAAAAGGCACAACGTTCTATTTTGATCTTGAAATAGAGATTAGTTCTAAAAAAATTGAACAAGAAAAAGAAATAGAACTTGAAATTCCATTGGATATCAGTGATGAAATACTTGAAGGTAAAAATGTCTTAATAGTTGAAGACAACAAAATCAACCAAATGATTACCAAAAAAATGGTGGAGAAAAAAGGAATGATTACAACAATCATTGATAACGGAGAAGATGCCGTAGAAGCCATAAGAGGTAAACACAATTATGACTTAGTGTTAATGGATGTTCATTTACCAGGAATAAATGGAACAATAGCCACTAAAGAAATTAGAAAATTCAATAAAGAACTCTCAATAATTGCTCTAACGGCTATTTCCTTGAATGAAAATAGAGATATTCTACTTTCATTTGGTATGAATGACGTAATCACAAAACCTTTCGATCCTGTTAATTTTTACAACGTAATTGCCAAAGTTCTTAGTAAGTCAAAATCAACTGTTTAATCAACTGTCTTACATGAGGTTCAGCTTCACGCGCTGCTTCAAGAACTTCTTCATGGGTAATAGTTTCAATGGCATCTTCGTTACCCATATCTGTAATTACCGATAGTCCAAAAGTTTCTAAATTCATGTGTCGTGCCACAATTACTTCTGGAACGGTTGACATTCCAACACAATCGCCACCAAGTGCTTTCACCATTTTATATTCGGCCAACGTTTCAAAAGTTGGACCTTGCAAACCAAGATAAACGCCATCTTGAACTTCAATGTTCAATTCTTTTGCCAATTCTTTTGCTTTAGCAATCATTTTTTGACTATATGGTTCGCTCATGTTGACAAATCGTGGTCCAAAACGTTCGTCATTTTTTCCACGCAACGGATGTTCTGGCAACATATTGATATGGTCTTTTATCAAAACAATGGAACCTACTTTATAATTTGGATTAACACCACCAGAAGCATTGGAAACAATCAATTTAGTTACACCAATATATTTCATAACTCTAACTGGAAATGTTACTTGTTTCATGTCATAACCTTCATAGTAATGAAATCGTCCTTGCATCGCTACTACTTTTTTATCGCCAATAGTTCCAAAAACCAACGCACCTTTATGACCTTCAACCGTTGAAACTGGAAAATTTGGAATTTCATTGTATGGTAATGTATGTTCTATCTTGATATCATCCGTAAAACTTCCTAATCCTGAACCCAGAATTACACCATATTCTGGTGTAAAACCTGTTTTATTCTTAATATATTCAACCGTTTGTTGTACTTGTTCCCACATAATTTAAAATGTTTTTATCAAATTCTTCTTTATCTTTTACAAAACTACTCTTTATCGGAAGATAATAAATAGCCGATTTCATGGAATGATTTTTTAACCGAACATAATCTTTTTCGGTTGTAACAATAAGTCTTCCGTTTGCTTTTTCGTCAACAGCTTCAATTTCACTTTTAGTAAAATGATGATGATCGGCAAAAACTGCCAAAGTATCTTTTTCTTTTTGCAAATAATTAAAAAACGAAATTGGGTTTGCAATTCCAGCTAACAAGACTTTTTCAGTCATTTTTATTTCTTCCACCGAAATTTCACCATCAATTCCATAAACTTTTTCATCATAATCAATGTAACTAAAAAGTATCGTTTTATCTAAACCTATTTTCTTCTTAATTTCTAATTGTTTTACTTCCGAAATAGCTCTCGGACATTTGGTTACAATAATGGTATCAGCTCTTTTAGCTCCATTTCTACTTTCACGAAGATTTCCTGTGGGTAACATAAAATCATCACAAAACAAATCGTCATACATCGTAAGCATGATATAAAATCCAGCTTTTACTTTTCGGTGTTGGAACGCATCGTCTAATAAAATAACTTGTGGTTTTTCCTTTTGTGCCAAAAGTTTTGAAATTCCGTTTCGCCTATTGGCATCAACAGCAAATTGTACTTGGGGAAATTTTTGAAACATTTGATAAGGTTCATCGCCCAAAATTTCGGCAGTTGAAGTTTCATTTGCCAAAATAAAACCTTCTGATTTTCGCTTATAACCACGACTTAAAACCGCAACATTATATGTAGGAGAAAGCAATCGGATTAAATATTCAATTTGAGGTGTTTTTCCTGTTCCGCCAACGCTAAGATTTCCCACGGCAATAATAGGAACATCAAACGAATAGGATTTTAAAATTCCTTTATCATATAGAAGATTACGAATGGAAGTTATCAATCCATACAGAATCGCAAAAGGAAAAAGTAACTTTCGAATTAAAATCATAGTACGAAAGTATAATTTTTTATCTTTGGAATGCTAATATTTTTTAGAAATGAGATTAGATTATAAATTTTTACTCGGATTTTTGTTTTGCTTTCAAATGTGTTTTTCGCAAGAAAATGACAATACAGCATTGCTAAAAATTTTATTATCAAAATATTATGCCAATGAAAAACCCATCGTTAAAAACCGTTTGCAATTGTTAGGTTTCTACTGCAACAAAGCGCCAAACAACGAAGAAGTTCTCGAAGTCATTAACAATCACGAATTATTAAAGAAAAATTCGGCTGCAATAAAAAAACAAATCGACATCACCATTCAAGAAAATTGGGACAAAGAATTTGAAATCCTTTTCACCAATCAAAACCAATATTTAAAAAGTAAAGTCCAAAATTGCTATTCGCTAGAAGAATTTCAAAAAGTTTCAAGCGCGCATACGCAAAACAACCAACGCTTGATGATTGTAAGCAAACCGATGTATTTTGCTACTAATTATTGCTTGGTGAAAGTTGCTTTTTACCGAAATGTCGAACACAACAGCGGAAGCTATTTTCTATTTGAAAAAATAAACGGCATTTGGACAATTAAAGAAACGTTGAACGAATGGAATACTTAAAAAATTAACTATGAATTCAAAAAAAACATATCCAAATCCATTTTGGTATTTATTGTATATAATTATATTTTTTTTATTTCCTGTAATTATATATTTTCTATTTAGAATAACACTAAATGAAAAAGTATATTTAATGCTGATATTAATTGCCATAGTAATTAGCTTTACAGTTTACTTTTACTCTCAACTTTCGAACTTTTTTACTTTTATTTCAATAAACAATTCTAAAATTAAAGTTTATCAACTTTTAAAATTTAAAATATACACTTTTGAAATAGACGAAATTAATGGATATTCATTATCTGAGTTTTATTTTGGTACATATCCTCATTTCTTAAAATCTAAATCATTTGTTATTTATTCAAAAAAATGCAAACCCGTAGAAATTATTAAAATGTTTAATTTAAATTATTTGGAAGTTCTATCAGAAATCAAAAAAATGAATATTACTAAATTTGGTTTTGAACCGTACTCACCATCATTACTTTTCAGAAAATATAAATATGGTTATTTAGTTAAATAATTAAAATCCAAAACTTCACAAACCAAAAATGAAACTAAAACAAATCATAAATATCCTAGAAGAAATGGCACCTTTGTCGTATGCCGAAGATTTTGACAACGTTGGTTTACTCGTTGGAAATATCGAAACCGAAATTTCGGGAATTCTCGTTTGCCACGATGCTTTGGAAACTGTAATCGATGAAGCTATTGCTAAAAATTGCAACTTAGTCGTTTGCTTCCATCCTATTCTTTTTAGCGGATTAAAAAAAATCACTGGTAAAGATTATGTCGAAAAATCGATAATAAAAGCCATCAAAAACGATATTGCCATTTATGCTGTTCATACCGCTTTGGACAATCATAAAAATGGTGTCAACAAAATTTTCTGCGATGCATTAGGCTTAAAAAACATAAAAATTTTAGTTCCAAAGCAAAACTTTATTCAAAAACTTGTTACCTATACCATTCCCGAAAATGCCGAAAAACTTCGCAACGCATTGTTTGATGCTGGAGCTGGAAAAATAGGCAATTATGAAGACTGTAGCTTCAACTCAAAAGGCATTGGAACTTATATGGGTAACGAAAACAGCAATCCCGAAATTGGTGAACGATTTGAATTTAATGAAACACAAGAAATCAAAATCGAAGTCACTTTTGAAAAACATTTGCAATCCAAAATCCTGAAGGCTTTGTTCAGCAATCATGTTTATGAAGAAGTTGCCTATGAAATTTATGCTTTGCAAAATACACATCAAAATATCGGTTTGGGAATGATTGGCGAACTAGAAAACCCAATGAACGAAACCGAATTATTAAGTTTTGTAAAAACCAAAATGCAATGTGGCGCAATCCGACATTCAGAATTATTGAACAAACCTGTAAAAAAAGTAGCGGTTCTTGGCGGTTCGGGAAGTTTTGCAATAAAAAACGCAAAACACTCTGGTGCAGATGTTTATTTAACGGCAGATTTAAAATATCACGACTTCTATCAAGCTGAAAATCAAATACTTTTAGCCGATATTGGTCATTATGAAAGCGAAAGATTTACAAAAAATTATATTGTTGATTTTCTTAAAGAAAAAATTACTAATTTTGCAGTCGTTTTATCAGAAGAAAATACAAACCCAGTTAAGTACTTATAAAATATGGCTACTACAAAAGAATTAAGCGTTGAGGACAAATTAAGAGCGCTGTATGATTTACAATTAATCGATTCAAGAATTGACGAAATCAGAAATGTTAGAGGTGAATTGCCTCTTGAAGTAGAAGATTTAGAAGATGAAGTAGCAGGATTAACTACTCGTTTGGACAAACTTAAAACTGATTTGGTTTCAATTGAAGAGCAAATTAAGTCAAAGAAAAATGCTATCGAAGAACACCAAGCTGCAATCAAAAGATATGCTGAGCAACAAAAAAATGTTCGTAACAATAGAGAATTCAACTCTTTAACAAAAGAAATTGAATTTCAAGAATTAGAAATCCAATTAGCGGAAAAACAAATTAAAGAAATGAAAGCTTCTATCGAACACAAGAAAGAAGTTATTTCAAATTCTAAAGAAAAGTTAGAGCAAAAATCAACACATTTAAAGCATAAAAAAGCAGAGTTAAACGATATTATGGCTGAAACTCAAAAAGAAGAAGCTTTTTTAATCGAAAAATCTGCCGAGTACGAAGCTCAAATCGAAGAACGTTTATTAGCAGCTTACAAAAGAATTCGTACAAGCGTAATCAACGGATTAGCGGTAGTTTCTATCGAGCGTGGCGCATCTGCAGGTTCATTCTTTACCATTCCACCACAAACTCAAGTGGAAATTGCAGCTCGTAAAAAAATCATCACCGATGAGCATTCTGGTAGAATTTTAGTTGACGCTGCTTTAGCTCAAGAAGAAAAAGAAAAAATGGAGCAATTATTTGCTAAAATCTAATAACTCAAATCCCGATTAATTCGGGATTTTTTTATGAAAAAAATACAATTTCTCATACTCACAAAATCAATAGGCTTTTACCTAAATCTATTGAGTTTCATAAAACCCGAAAAGGCAAAACAAATCGCCTACCAACTTTTTAGTCAACCTCGAAAAGGAAAGCTAAACCCAAATCAATTACCCAAAACACTCATCAACACCGAGAAAGAAACCTTCCAACATGAAGATCATACTTTTCAAACCTACATTTGGAAAGGAAATGATGAAATAATCCTTTTGGTTCATGGCTGGGAAAGCAATGCTTCGCGCTGGAAAAAAATGCTAAACCATTTAAAACCATTAGGAAAAACCATCATCGCCATCGATGCGCCAGCTCACGGATTAACTACTGGAAAAGAATTCAACGCACCAAAATATGCCGAATACATCAACACCTTAACAAAAAAATATTCCCCAAAAATTATCATCGGACATTCCGTTGGCGGTGCGGCAATCAGTTATTATCTACATAAATTTGGCAATCCAAACATCGAAAAAGTCGTCCTTCTTGGCGCACCATCCGATTTCAAAATCATTAGCAACAACTTTGTTTCCATGTTGAGTTTGAACAAAAAAATCAAAAATCGCCTAGAAAATTATTATCAAGAAAAGTTCAATATTCATATCGACGAATTCAAAGCGCATAATTTTGCTCAAAATTTTAGCCAAAAAGCATTCATTGCTCACGATATTGACGACAAAATCGTATTGGTAGAAGAAGGAAAAAAATATGCTTCCAACTGGAAAAACGCCATTTACATCGAAACAAAAGGACTTGGACACAGCTTACACGACCACGATTTATACCAAAAAATAAGTCAGTTTATTCAAGAAGCGTAAGCTTTCATTCCTTTCAACAATCCATTTTCCTGCTATCCATTTCAATCTGTCATCTCATTTTTCAAACGAGATAACAGGATTTCCATTTCTATCAGTACCGAAACTTCGGGATAAAAATAAACCTTAGCACTTTTATATACTTTTGATTTTCAACACCAAAAATCAAACAATAATAATATTATCCCGATTTTCTTAAAAAAATTTGAATTTAAAAGTAAATTTTCCCTATTTTTAACAAAATCATTACACCAAAAACAAAATCAACCCGTTCTATTATGAAAATCGATAAAATACAAGCGCTTCGCGGACCAAACATTTGGAGTGTACAAAGAAAAAAATTAATCCAAATGCGATTAGATTTGGAAGAAATGGAACAATTTCCAACCAATAAAATCGAAGGTTTTCGTGAACGCATCGAAGCCATGTTTCCAACCATGATTGAACATCGTTGCTCCGAAGGAACTCGTGGAGGTTTCTTTTCCCGCATCGAACGTGGAACATGGATGGGACATGTTATCGAACATATTGCACTAGAAATTCAAACTCTTGCCGGAATGGAAACTGGTTTTGGAAGAACGCGCGAAACCAAAACACCCGGAGTTTATAATGTAGTTTTCAGTTATGTAGAAGAAAGCGTTGGACTTTTTGCCGCAGAAAGCGCTGTTGCCATTGCCGAAGCATTAATTGCTGGAACAGAATATGACGTTGAAGCCGATATTCAAAAAATGCGTGAAATTCGTGAACGCGTTCGCCTTGGTCCATCAACCGGAAGTATTGTTGACGAAGCCGTTGCACGAGATATTCCGTGGATTAGATTAGGAACCAATTCGTTAGTACAATTAGGTTATGGCGTAAACCAAATGCGTTTTCAAGCTACGATTACTTGTAAAACTAGTAATATTGCGGTTGATATTGCTTGTAATAAAGAAGAAACCAAACGAATGCTTGATATGGCATCCATTCCTGTTGCTAGTGGCGGAATTTGCGTTGATGAAGAAGATTTAGAAGCAGTTATCAAAAAAATAAATTACCCAATCGTTATAAAACCTTTGGACGGAAATCACGGAAAAGGTGCATCGATTAATGTAAAAACTTGGGAAGATGCAGTTGAAGGATTGGCGTATGCCAAAAAATACAGCCGCAGAGTGATTGTTGAAAAATTCATCACCGGATTTGATTTCAGAGTTTTAATTATTGATAATAAATTAGTTGCTGCAGCAAAAAGAGAACCAGCACATGTTAAAGGTGACGGAACACAAACCATTCAACAATTAATCGATGAAACCAACCGTGATCCAAGACGCGGTTACGGACACGAAAATGTATTAACTCAAATTGATGTTGATAGAGATACAACTGATTTACTTGAAAAATTAAATTACACCTTAGAAACTGTTCCAAATAAAGGAGAAATCGTTTACTTGAAATCAACTGCAAATTTAAGTACAGGCGGAACTTCGGTAGATGTTACTGATATGATGCATCCCGAAAACATTTTCCTTTGCGAACGTATTTCCAGAGTAATTGGACTGGATATTTGTGGTGTTGATATTATGGCGGAAAATTTAACCCAACCGTTAAAAGAAAACGGCGGTTGTATTCTTGAAGTAAACGCTGCTCCAGGTTTTAGAATGCACTTAGCACCAAGCGAAGGTTTACCTAGAAACGTTGCTGCACCAGTAATCGACATGCTTTATCCACCGGGAAAACCAAGCCGAATTCCAATTATTGCTGTAACAGGAACTAATGGAAAAACCACTACTACTCGATTGATTGCTCATATCGTAAAAAATAATGGTTATCGTGTTGGTTTCACTACTTCCGATGGAATTTATGTACAAAATCATATGTTGGAAAAAGGCGATACAACTGGACCAATTTCAGCTGAATATATTTTAAAAGATCCAACGGTCGAATTTGCCGTTTTAGAAACAGCTCGTGGTGGAATTCTTCGTGCCGGATTGGGTTTCAGTCGATGTGATATTGCTGTAATTACTAATATTCAGGAAGATCATTTAGGATTATCCGATATTCATACTTTGGACGATTTGGCACGAGTAAAAAGCGTTGTAGTTCGTAGTGTGAAAAAAGACGGTTGGGCAATTTTAAATGCAGAAGACGAACATTGTCTAAAAATTGCTAACGAATTAAGCTGTAACATTGCCTATTTCGCCATGAACGAAGACAATCCAAAAGTGAAACAATTTGCCAAAGAAGGAAAAATTGTTGCTGTTTATGAAAACGGATACATCACCATCAAAAAAGGCGAATGGAAAATCCGTGTGGAAAGAGCAACTCACGTTCCGTTAACACTGGGCGGAAAAGCAAAATTCATGATTGCCAATGTTTTAGCAGCAACTTTAGCAGCATATCTACAAGGATTTAAAACTGACGATATTAGTTTATCGCTACAAACATTTATTCCGAGTGCAGCACAAACACCGGGAAGAATGAATATCTTCGACTTCAAACGATTTAAAGTTTTAATCGATTTTGCACACAATGCTTCGGGATATCGAGGCGTTGAAGAATATTTGTCAACTGTTGAAGCAACCAAAAAAATCGGAATTATTGCTGGTGTTGGTGATCGTCGTGATGAAGATATTAAAGAATGTGCAACTATTGCTGCCAGAATGTTTGACCATATAATCATTCGTCAGGAAAAACATTTACGTGGACGAACCGAAGAAGAAATCATCGGTTTAATCATGGAAGGTATCAATGATGCCAATAAAGAAGTGACTTATGAAATCATTCCGAAAGAAACCGAAGCCATTAAACATGCTATCAATAGCGCACAAGATGGTTCGTTTATTACGGCTTTGAGTGATGTTGTTACCAACGCCATTGGAATAGTTCAAGAATATTTAGACAAAGAAAACGAAGAAGCTTAATT
>NZ_JACTAC010000007.1 GCF_014486675.1 Flavobacterium macrobrachii | reverse complement strand
ATTTGCTCAGGTAAACGAAAAAGAGTTATTGCAAAAAAATGAAGAAGCGGCAAAAAAATTACTAGAAGAAAAACCAAACGGTTGGACAAAAAAAGGAACTTTTACTTTTTTGGCCAATCAAGCAACATTCAATAACTGGCTTGCTGGAGGACAAAGCAACGTTTCTGGAAACATTGGTTTGAACTATGATTTCAATTACAAAAGCGATAATTGGAATTGGGATAACAAAATCATTGCAGGTTATGGTTTGACAAAAATTAAAGACCAAGATTTACAAAAATCAGATGACAGATTGATTTTTAACTCATTGGCAGGAAGAAAAGCAAGTGGAGAATGGTTTTACTCTTTGTTTTTTAATTTTCAAACCCAATTTGATACAGGTGTTGATTTAGCCACAGGAGTTAAAACCTCGCATTTCTTTTCGCCAGCTTTTTTCCAATTTGGACCAGGTATGTTATGGAAAAAAAGCGACAATTTAAAAGTGAATATTGCTCCAGCAACGTCCAAATTAATCATTGTTCATCCTCATTTTACTGAACTTGGACCATCATTTGGTGTAGAACAAGGAGATTCGTCACGATTTGAATTTGGAGCCGCTATAAATGGGTATTACAAGTTTACATTAGTTGAAAACGTAACTGTTGAAAATATTTTGAACCTTTATTCTAACTATTTAGAAGATCCACAAAATGTTGATGTTGACTATACTTTAAACGTTGCTATGAAAATCAATAAAACGTTGTCTACCAATTTAGCTTTTCAATTACTATTTGACGATAATGCTGTTGGAGAAGGAGCAAATTATGCAAAAGTTCAAACTAGACAAGTTATAGGTTTAGGAGTGAATTATGGTTTTTAATCCGAAATCAATTTTATAAAAAAAGTCCCGAAATTTTTCGGGACTTTTTGTTTTTATCGTTTTGCGCATTACATTCAGTGGTAATTTTCAAGCACTGGAAAGAATAAATATACAGAAAATCTGTCGATAAGCATTTACCTTTGTTAGTTACTGGTTTTGTTTTTCAATTCGTTAAGACTTACTGCCCAAATTATATTGGTTAGACCAAAACCAATAATTCCAACTGTACCAACTAATTTTAAAGATAAGTCATTTGTAGCGATTGATATTATTGACAATAATGGAAACAAAAAGGATAAAGTAATTACCAATGTTTTCTTTGAATAATTTCTTTCAGCTATTTTAAGAATACTACAATTTATAATTGAGAGAATAATAAATGGAATTGAAAAGATAAGAAGATACATTGATGCAGCATTTTTATCTCCATTTTCGTATATCATTGATGATATAAAAAGACTAATCAATATTAGAAATATTCCCAAAACATTTAGATGAAGTATTTTCATTAACTGTAATTTGTTAAAAGTTTATCGCTACCTAAACGCCTGTTCTAAATCAGCTAATAAATCATCGATATCTTCAACGCCAACGCTTAAACGAACCAAATCATCGGTTATACCAACTTCCAATCGTTTGTCTTCTGGAATGGAAGCATGTGTCATTAAAGCCGGATGATTGGCTAAACTTTCCACACCACCAAGCGATTCAGCTAAAGTGAATACTTTTACTTTTTCTAAGAATGAAATGGCATCTTCTTTTTTTCCTGATTTGAAAGTGAAAGAAACCATTCCACCAAAACCGCTCATTTGTTTTTTGGCAATTTCATGAAAAGGATGATCAGGCAATCCAGGATAATAAACCGTTGCAACATCAGGATGATTTGCTAAAAAGTTGGCTACTTTTTCTCCGTTTTCACAATGTCTTTGCACACGTAAATGCAAGGTTTTGATACCGCGTAAAACCAAGAAACTATCCATTGGTCCAAGTGTTCCGCCAGTGGCAAATTGTTTGAAATGCAATTCATCGCCTAAGGTTTTATCTTTAATAACTAAAGCACCAGCAATTACGTCCGAATGTCCGCCAAGGTATTTCGTAGCCGAATGCATTACGATATCAGCACCTAAATCCAGAGGTTTTTGCAAATAAGGTGTAGCAAATGTATTATCAACCGCAAAAAGTAAATTGTGTTTTTTTGTAATTTTCGCGATTTCGGCAATATCAGCCAATTTCATCAACGGATTTGTTGGTGTTTCAACCCAAACCAATTTGGTATTTTCGTTTATTAATGACTGTAATTTTTCTAAATCGGTCATGTCAACAAAATGGAATTTGATACCACTATCTTTATACAAACGAGTGAAAAGTCGGTACGTTCCGCCATATAAATCGTCCATAGCAATGATTTCATCACCGGCTTTAAATAGTCGCAATAAACAATCTGTTGCAGCTAATCCTGAAGCAAAAGCTAATCCGCGAGCACCATTTTCTATCGAAGCTAAAGCATCTTCAAGAGCTTGACGTGTTGGGTTTGCGGCACGAGAATACTCGTAATCGCCAACAGGTTTTCCTGGTGAAACTTGCGCATAAGTTGAGGTTTGAAAAACGGGTGGCATCACAGCACCAGTTACTTCTTCATGGTGTTGATTTCCATGTATGACTTTTGTGTTGAATTTCATTTTGATTACTTATTTTTTTAATGAGGATGGAACGCAAAGGCGTTTCATTAATTTTATTTTTCACAAAAGTAAACAAAAGTTCCAATAGTTTTTCTTCTAACCCCGATTGTAACGGCATCCTTTTTTGCTCTTTTTTTGAGCAAAAAAGATACAGTGGAAAGCGGGAAAAAGGTTAGTAAATATGCCCGAAAGTTTCGTTTCTTCCTTCGACTGTGCTCAGGATGACAGAAATTGCGTATTTTTGGAAAAATAAAAAAATGGAAAATAAAATCTACTATTTAGCATCGTGTGACACGTGTAGAAAAATTATAAAATCACTTCCAAATTCAGACAGATTAACGTTTCACGACATTCGTCAAAATCCAATAACTGAGCAAGAATTGGAGGAAATGTACCAACTATCTGGAAGTTACGAAGCATTGTTTAGCAAAAAAGCACAGCTTTATAAGTCGATGGATTTGAAAAATAAAAATCTAACCGAAGCTGATTTCAAAAAGTATCTTCTAGAACATTACACGTTTTTAAGCCGACCAGTTTTTATCATTGTTGATAAAATTTATATTGGAAACGGACAAAAAAATATCATCGAAGTTATAAAAGCGTTAACCTAATGTCTAAAAGAAATTGGGCATTACTTGCCGCGACTTTAGTTTCCATTATTTATGGAGTAACGTTTACAATCGCTAAAGACGTAATGCCAAAATATGTTGAACCTTTTGGATTTATTTTAATGCGTGTTGGCGGTTCAATGCTTTTGTTTTGGATTATTACGCCATTTTTTTCCACCGAAAAAATCGAAAAACAAGATTTTCCCCGAATTATTGCTGCGGCGTTTTTTGGCGTAGCTTTAAACATGCTTACTTTTTTTAAAGGATTGAGTTATACTTCGCCAATTATGGGTGCGGTTTTAATGGTTACAACGCCAATGATTGTGCTCGTTCTTTCGGCAATATTGATGAAAGAACGAATGCAAAACCGAAAGATTTATGGCCTGATTTTAGGATTGATTGGAACTGTTTTTCTAATTCTTTATGGAAAATCCGTAATCAATGCTAGCAATGCAACTTTGGGAAATATTTTGGTTTTTATCAACGCGGTTTCCTATGGTTTTTACCTGATAATCGTTAAAAAATTAATGGATAAATACAATGCTTTTGCTTTTGTAAAATGGATTTATACTTTCGGTTTTTTGATGGTTTTGCCATTTGGTTGGAGCGAGTTTCAAGCCGTTGATTTCACGAATGTTCCAATGGATATTTTCTGGAAAATAGGTTTTGTCGTTGTGTTTTCAACGTTTTTGACCTATTTGCTCAATCTGGTTTCCATGCGCGAATTAAAACCAACCACCGTTGCAGTTTTCATTTATTTGCAACCACTTTTTGCCACTATTTTTGCCGTAAGTTTAGGAAAAGACGATGTTACATGGGTGAAACTTATTTCAGCAGTTTTAATCTTTACTGGAGTTTATCTTGTTACTCAGAAAAGAGTAAAAAGTGAATAGTAAAAAGTAATTAGCTTTAAAAACTCAAAAATTACTAATCACTAATCACTAATCACTAATCACTTTTAGTATATTTGAAGTCAATAAAACACAAGAATGATACAATCAATGACCGGTTTTGGAAAGGCAACTTTACAATTACCAACCAAAAAAATAACAGTAGAAATCAAATCCTTAAATTCAAAAGGTTTGGATTTGAATACTAGAATGCCATCTGTTTTTAGAGAAATGGAATTGGGTTTACGCAATCAGCTTTCGCAAAAATTAGAACGCGGAAAAGTTGATTTTTCATTATATATTGAGGTTACAGGCGAAGAAACTTCATCAAAAATCAATGTGCCAATTGTAAAAGGTTACATCAATCAAATGAAAGCAGTTATTCCAAATGCTGATGAAACCGAACTAATGAAAATGGCAGTTCGTATGCCAGATGCGTTAAAAACCGAACGCGACGAAATTGATGAAAACGAATGGAAACAAATTCAAACCGTAATTGATGAAGCGTTGCAAAATATCATTCAATTTCGAATTGATGAAGGTGTTTCTTTGGAAAAAGAATTTTTGCACAGAATTGCCAATATCATGACCTTGATGAACAATGCAGTTGCGTATGATGCTGAACGTGTTGAAACCGTTAAAACGAGATTGCGAACCGCTTTAGATGAATTAAAAGAAAACGTAGATGAAAATCGTTTTGAACAAGAATTGATTTTTTACCTCGAAAAATACGATATTACAGAAGAGAAAGTTCGTCTTGAAAATCACTTAAATTATTTCATAGAAACCCTTGCAGGAACTGAAGCCAACGGAAGAAAACTAGGTTTCATTACTCAAGAAATGGGACGAGAAATCAACACTATGGGTTCAAAATCCAACCATTCTGAAATGCAAAAACTAGTCGTAATGATGAAAGATGAATTGGAAAAGATTAAGGAACAGGTTTTGAATGTTTTATAAAAATCCTGCAAGGTTTTCGAAACCTTGTAGGTATCAATTAAATTAAACCTACAAGGTTTTTATAAACCTTGCAGGATATTAACACAACACAATGCAAAAAGGAAAATTATTAGTTTTCTCAGCGCCATCAGGTTCGGGAAAAACAACCATAGTAAGACATTTGTTGAAACAAGAAGATTTGAATTTAGAATTTTCGGTTTCGGCAGCAACTCGCGAACCACGTGGACAAGAAGTTGACGGAAAAGATTATTATTTCATGTCGATCGAGCAGTTCAAAAAACACATCAAAGCCGAAGATTTTGTAGAATGGGAAGAAGTATATCGCGATAATTTTTATGGAACATTAAAAAGCGAAGTCGAACGAATTTGGGCAAAAGGCAAAAACGTAATTTTTGATATCGATGTTGCTGGCGGATTGCGTATAAAGTCAAAATTTCCACAAGAAACGTTAGCCGTTTTTGTAAAACCGCCAAGCGTTGATGAACTAAAACGCCGACTAAAAGAACGTTCCACCGAAAGCGACGATAAAATCAATATGCGAATTGCAAAAGCACATGTTGAATTGGCAACCGCGCCACAATTTGACAAAATCATCAAAAATTATGATTTGGATGTCGCAAAAGCTGAAGCTTATGAATTAGTAAAAGATTTTATTTCTAAATAAAAATTATTGCACAAAGTTTGCTCCAAGAAACACAAAGACTTTGTGAAACTTTGCGAAAAACTTCGTGAAACTCTGTGAAACAAAAAAATGAAAATCGGTCTATATTTCGGAACCTTCAACCCAATTCACATTGGACATTTAATCATTGCCAATCACATGGCGGAACATTCCGATTTGGATCAAATTTGGATGGTTGTAACGCCACATAATCCGCACAAGCAGAAGAACACCTTGCTGGATGATTATCAACGTTTGCACATGGTTCAATTGGCAACCGAAGATTTCCCCAAAATCAAAGCTTCTGATATTGAGTTCAAATTACCGCAACCTAACTTTACCGTAAATACATTAGCTCATTTGCTTGAAAAATATCCAAAGAATGAGTTTTCATTAATCATGGGTGAAGACAACTTAAATTCGCTTCACAAATGGAAAAACTACGAGTATATTTTAGAACATCACAATATTTATGTTTATCCTAGATTGAATTCAGGTGAAATAGATGAGCAATTTGTCAATCATAATAAAATCCATCGTGTTGGTGCGCCAGTGATTGAACTTTCGTCAACTTTTATTCGCGAAAGCATCAAAAACAAAAAAAATGTAATGCCAATGTTGCCATATAAAGTTTGGGAATATCTTGATAAAGGTAGTTTTTATAAAAAATAAACTTAACATTCCTTTACCACTCGTTCCTTCAATCGTTTTGTAAATTTGCATAGATATTGAACTAATTTCAGTATCAAAAAACAATGAACAATTTCGAATTATACAATCCAGTCAATTATATTTTTGGCAAAGGACAAACAGAAAAACTAGCTACATTAGTTCCAAAAGGCGCAAAAGTTCTATTGGCTTATGGTGGCGGAAGTATCTTTAAAAATGGCGTTCACAATGCCGTAACATCAACTTTAAATGGTTATGATATCACTGAGTTTGGTGGCATCGAACCCAACCCAAGATTTGAAACCTTGATGAAAGCCGTTCAAATTATTCGCGAACAAAAAATTGACTTTATTTTAGCCGTTGGTGGTGGAAGCGTGATTGATGGCGTAAAATTTATTTCCGCAGCTGTCAATTTTGAAGGCGATGCAGCCGATATTCTTAAAAAGAGAATTTTATTTACCGATTTGTCTAAAGTGATTCCGTTTGGAACCGTTTTAACTTTGCCAGCAACAGGTTCCGAGATGAATTCTGGTGCTGTGGTAACGATAGAAGCAACCCAAGAAAAACTAACGCTTGGTGGAAGTGCTTTGTTTCCAAAATTCTCAATTGTAGATCCAACGGTGATTACTTCGTTACCAAAACGTCAGTTACAAAATGGCGTTGTCGATGCTTTCACTCACGTTATGGAACAATATTTAACGTTTCCTCACGATGCGCTTTTACAAGACCGATTTGCCGAAAGCATTTTAAAAACTTTAATTGAAGTTGGACCAAATGTAGTAGAAAATCCAAGTGATTATAAATTGGCTTCCAATTTTGTTTGGAGCGCAACGATGGCATTAAACGGATTGATTCAAAAAGGCGTTCCATCCGATTGGGCAACGCACATGATTGGTCACGAATTAACCGCTTTATACGAAATTGACCATGCTAGAACGTTGGCAATTATTGGTCCAAATTTGTACAAAGTCATGTTTGAAACCAAAAAAGACAAACTAGCACAATACGGCGAAAGAGTTTGGAACATCACCGGAAATTCTATCGAAGAAAAAGCCGAAAAAGCCATCGAAAAAACCGTAGAATTCTTCCACATCATGGGAATGAAAACCAAAATCTCCGAAAATGCAGAAAACATCGAAAAAACAGCCGATTTTATCGTAAATCGTTTTGAAGAAAGAGGTTGGAAAGCCATGGGCGAAAAGCAAAACATCACATTAGAAAAAGTACGTGAAATAGTAGAAATGAGTTACTAATTTTTTACAATAAAAATAGTTGAAGCGTTCGGAAGTAATTCTGAGCGCTTTTTTATTTAGAAGCCAATCCTGCTTTTCATTACAAGATTGCTTGCAAAAATCTTTGTTTCTACATCTTAAAAAGAGCTTCCGTTGGTCGCTTTTCTAAGATAAGAAAAAATAGATTTTTTCTGCGCAATGCTTTCCATTTTAATCAGGGCTAAACAAGTCAGTGAAGGTTTGCCCAAGCCATAAAAAAACAGTATTTTTGGTCATTCAAACGATATAGTAATGAATACAAAACCAAAGTTTGCCGTTATTGGCGGTGGAAGTTGGGCAACTGCGATTGCCAAAATGCTTTGTGTAAATCTCGATGAAATTGCTTGGTACATGCGAAACCAATCTGCAATCGAACATTTAAAAGCTTACAAACACAATCCAAACTATCTAAGTTCGGTTGAATTTGACATCAATAAACTAAAACTTACATCGGATATTAACGAAGCAGTTGAATATGCCGATTATTTGATTTTCGCTATTCCATCGGCGTTTTTAAGCGCTGAATTAGAAAAACTGACCGTTTCCTTGGAAAACAAAATTATCTTCTCTGCAATCAAAGGAATTGTACCCGAAACCTTTTTGATTGTTGGCGAACATTTCAATAAAAAATTCGATATTCCATTTGAAAATATTGGAGTAATAACTGGTCCGTGTCATGCTGAAGAAGTCGCTTTGGAACGACTTTCTTATTTAACGATTGCTTGTGGCGATTCTAGCAAAGCAAAAGTGATGGCAAAATACTTAGCCGGAAACTATATCAAAACCAAAATTTCCGATGACATCATCGGAACAGAATATGCCGCAATGCTGAAAAATATTTATGCCATTGCCGCCGGAATTGCTCATGGATTGGGTTATGGTGATAATTTTCAATCGGTAATTATGAGTAATGCCATTCGAGAAATGAAGAAATTCATAAGAAAAGTACACAAAATGAAACGAAATATCAATAATTCCGCATATCTAGGCGATTTATTGGTAACAGGTTATTCTGTTTTCTCTCGAAATAGGATGTTCGGAAACATGATTGGAAAAGGTTATACCGTTCAAGCCGCAATGATGGAAATGTCGATGGTTGCCGAAGGTTATTATGCCGTAAAAAGTGCGTACAAATTAAACCAAGAATACGGTGCAAAAACACCAATTATAGATGCCGTTTACGAAATTTTATATGAAGGCAAAGATGCCAAAAAAACGTTTAAGAAATTAACAGAGAAGTTGGATTAGAATATTTCAAATAGAGAAAAGAAGTAAGATGATTTAGTCTTTTCTCTTTCTTCTTTTCTCTTTTTTATCTCACAATTACACCATTAACCCACAAATGCGGCACTTCTTCAGTGGCGTGTTCGTTAATCATGTTTTTTCTAAAGGTGAATTTTTTATCGTATAAAGTATTTCCAATGAAATAAGTTACCATGAATTCATTGTTTAAAGCCAAAACACTTTTTTCAACCATTTCTACTTTTACTGCTGAAACTGTTGAAACTTTTACAAAAGCATGACGCAAAAGCGATGTTTTTTTCATTTCGCCATCAATAGTTCCAAAAGCTTTGGAAACGACCATTACGCTGTCTAAATCAAAGTCAGAATCGTTGACTAAATAGATGTACCAAACTTTTTCCATAAAATCGTCGCTCCATTCTTGAACGGCAGCAAGGAAAACGTTTTCAACTTTTGGGATTATTATATCGGATTTCATGTAATTGTTGATTTAAGATTAACGATTGTTGATTGCAGATATTAAAATTCTTAAATCAAAAATCGTTAATCATCATTCTTAAATCTAAATACTCGATTTAAACTGTTCCAAGAAACGAACATCGTTTTCATAGAACATTCTAATATCGCCAATTTGGTACAATAACATTGCAATACGTTCGATTCCCATTCCGAAAGCAAATCCATTGTATTCGTCAGGATTGATTCCGCAGTTTTTCAAAACATTTGGATCAACCATTCCACAACCCATGATTTCCAACCAACCTGTTCCTTTAGTGATACGATAATCGGTTTCGGTTTTTAAACCCCAATAAATATCAACTTCGGCACTTGGTTCTGTAAACGGAAAGTAACTCGGACGTAAACGAATTTTCGATTTTCCGAACATTTCTTTGGTGAAGTATAAAAGCGTTTGCTTTAAATCGGCAAAAGAAACGTCTTTGTCAATGTACAAACCTTCAACTTGGTGGAAAATACAGTGCGAACGAGACGAAACCGCTTCATTACGAAAAACTCTTCCTGGAGAAATCGTACGAATTGGCGGTTTGTTGTTTTCCATATAACGAACCTGAACTGATGAGGTGTGAGTTCTCAACAACACATCAGGATTGGTTTGGATGAAAAATGTGTCTTGCATGTCGCGAGCTGGATGGTATTCAGGCAAGTTCAATGCAGTAAAATTATGCCAATCGTCTTCGATTTCTGGACCTTCGGAAACATTAAATCCGATGGTAGAGAAAATATCGATGATTTGATTTTTTACAATAGAAATTGGATGACGAGAACCGATAGTTATTGGTTCTGCTGGACGTGTTAAATCGCCATAGAAACCTTTTACTTCTTCTTTACTTTCTAGTTCTTCCTGAATTGCTTTTACTTTTTCTTCGGCAACGGTTTTCAACGTATTGATAACTTGTCCAAAGTCTTTTTTCTGGTCGTTTGGAATATTTTTAAATTCGGTAAAAAGCTCTTTTAAAAGTCCTTTACTTCCTAAATATTTTATACGAAAGTTTTCTAAAGCTTCCTTGTTTTTTGTGTTGAATGCTTTCGCTTCTTCAATATGTTCTTTAATCTTGTCTATCATCGGTCATTTTTGTAAAGGTGCAAATTTAGTTAAAAGTTACGAGTTGCGAGTTACGAGTTGCGAGTTTTTTGAATATTCTAAACTGAAAACTGCTACTGCGACTGAGAGCTATTCAATCACTTCTTTCTCCAAAAAATAATTCACAATCGCATCTTTCATCAAAATGGATTGTTCGCCAGCTTTTAATGGTGGAAGTTCTTCTTTTATTTTATAATGTGGCCAACCATCTTTGTCGAAATAGTCGAATTCGTAGTAACCATAAGGTTCGAGCAAACGACAAATGGCGATATGCATTAGGTTTACTTTTTCATCTTTTTTAAAAGCTTCTTTGAATTTGCCTAATTCTTGCACACCAATTAGGTATATGATTGCGTCTAAATCCAATATTTCGCCATCAGCAAACTGATTGGAAAGGATTTCAACGACTTTGTTCCAGCGATTTTTTAATTGTTCGTCTCTTGACACGGAAATTTTAGATTTTAGATTTTAAATATTAGATATCAAAATTGAAAATGTATCTAAATCTTCATCAAATTAAGTTCGCAAAGATAGTAATCAATTATTTATCTTTGGTGTAAACTAAAAAGTAGATTTTGGGAAACACGAAATTAAGTTGGACTGTAAAATTATCAATAATTGGATTGTTATTATTATTGATAAACTTTTTTGTAATTGGTGGTGGACATGGTTATTTTGAATTACTTTTTATCACATTTCCATATCCATGTTTGTTATTGAATATTTTTGATGAAATAAATCTATTCGGTATTTTTTTATTTTTAATACAATATCCAATTTACGGATATTTTCTTGATAAAAACTGTGAAAAAATTAAGAGTGTGACGTTATCTATTATAATAACTCATTTAATTTTTTCAATTATTGCTTATCAAAATATGCCTATAAGTTTTAAGTAAAATTTATTAAATCTACTTCAATTCCTTAATCGCGGAACTTTCAATCCAACCGGTTGTTTCGTCGGTGAGTTCGATTTTTTTCCAGTTGGCAATGCTTTCTAGAATATAGACTTTTGTTCCTTCGTGAAGAATAAAAGAATCTGGACTTGCCGATTTTGGTTCGCTTTTTACTGGCGCAGTTTCGGCAAAAACGATGGCTGGTTTTTCATTTTCCAAACGGTTTCTTTCAAATATTCCAGCGGAAACACTCAATGTAATTCCTAATAAAACAACAAACATTCCTGTAAAAAAAATGCGTTTTTTTAGCGTTGTTCCCGAAAAATAATAGCCTAAAAAGAACAAAAAGAAAACCAATGCCAAAGCTACTGCAATCCAAGCCCAAGTGTCATAATAATAAGTTGAGGTAAAATCCTGAATGAGTTTGTGAAAACCTACTTTTGGAATGATTTTTATATCATCAATTGCCATTTTTCGAGCAAAATCAAGATTGGTTTTTATTTCGTCATCGTTTGGATTTAGCAATAATGCTTTTTCTAAATTATAAACTGCTGGAGCAACTTTATGTAATTTGTAATAACAATTTCCAAGATTGAAATACACTTCAGCCGATTCTTTTCCAGAAGCGATGATGCTTTCATAATTTTGAATGGCTAAATCATACTTTCCTTTGGAATAATATTGATTTCCTAGTTCAAAAGGATTTTGTGCCCAAGATAATTGAGCAAACAAAAACAATAGGTAGAATATATTTTTCATGTTAGACAATCTGTTTTGCTAAATCTGAAATAATACTAACCGCTTTGTCATAATCTTGTTGAATACTGGCTTCGGTTGATGGCGCATAACGAGCAAAATCGCAGTTTTCAGTAAGTTTGATAAATTCAGAAACGGTTTCGGGATTTCCTTTTCGCGAAAGCAAAATTTCAGTGATTTTTTCTTTACTCATTTCCGAAGTTTCAATACTCAGTTTTGCTTTCAAAAAGTTGTGCATCGCTTTTTCCAAAGCAACATAAAATGCTTCTTTATTGGCTAATTGTTTGTTGGCTTCGGATAAATATTTTTTTGCCAAAGCATTCGATTTTCTGATTTTATTACCAACAACATCATTGTCTAAAGCTTCTTTTTTCTTTTTAGCAACAACTACAAAAGGAATGGCTAAAAACGGTAAAATTAACAACGAATAAAACAATCCAGAACCCAAGAAATCATCTTTTTCGGCTGATTTTAAAGTTGTTTTTTGTTTGATGTAAGCAAATGATTTTGCGGTTTCAATTTTGTTTTTGGCAACTTCACTTTGAGCTACATTAGGCGAAGCAGCAATTCCTGGACCATCGAGAACATTAATTACAATTTCGCCTGAACTGATAGTTTTGTAACGCTTTGTTGCCAAATCAAAATAACTGAATGTCAAAGGTTTTATTTTATAATTTCCTTTGTATTGCGGAATTATGGTGTATTTGTCTGTAATACTTCCGGTCATTCCCGATAATGGAGTTGTAACATTTTCAGTATGTTCTGGATCATACATTTCCAAAGCTGCTGGAACAACTGGTTTTGGTAAATTGAATAATTTCAGGTTTCCGGTCCCAACAACTTTTAAAGTTAAATCCAATGATTCGCCACTTTTTAAAGTTGTTTTTGACGGAATAGCCTTGAAATCAAATTTTCCAACAGCACCATCAAAATCGATTGGTTTTCCGGCTTCGGGTAAAGCTTTTACTGAAATTACTTTCTTTCCTGCAGAAACACGTTTGCTGTCTTCGGTTAAAATAGGTTGTCCCCAAAAATTTCGTTTGTTTGTTGGAACTTGACAATCAATATCTAACGAAAGCGGTTCGATTTCTAATTTTCCAGATTTTTGCGGATATAAAACCGTTTTTCTCAAAACAACATAACGATAACGTTCGCCTTTAAACATTCCTTCTTCGGCAACGAGTTGTTTGATGTCAATGTTTTGGCTCCAAAAATCGTTGTATTTTGGTTTGCTTAATTCGCGCCAATTTGAAATACCGATGTTATAACTGAAATATAGCTTGTAAACCACAGTAATTGGTTCGTTTACATATGGATTTGAATTGGAAATATCGGCTACTAAATACAGATTGTCATCGGCAGAAATGGCTGGCATTTCGTTAGGATTTTTAGGCAATTCAACTGCATTAGTAACGTTGATTTTTATTGGCGTAGTTTTATAAACTTGATTGTTGATTTCTATCGATGCTTGACGAATGGTTAACGAACCTTTTTGCATTGGCATCAAAATATAAGTATAGGATTTGTTAAACGAACTTTTTCCGTTTATCCACGATTGACTGATGGATTGACTTGGTCCGCCAACAACTTTAAAACCTGAGGCTTCAAAATTTGGTGGCGTAAAATTATCACCATCGGCATTCATGGTAAAATCAATGCGAAGCTTTTCGTTTAATCCCAAAGAGTTTTTGCTCACCTTGGCTTCAAATTCTACTTGAGCCAAAAGCGATTGGGTAAAGAATACCAGAATTAAAACTATTACTTTTTTCATTTTAAAAACACAGATTGCACAAATTTACACAGATTTGTTTTTCCTCAATTCTTAATTATATTTTCTCTAACATCTATAATTTACCAATCTTTTTCAGGTTTGCTTGGATTGGCTCTAACTTTTTCTTTGTTGACTTTATCCTGAACTTTTTTCTCTTCATTTTGAACGGCATCTAACAAGTTTTGTAATCGTTCTTTTGAAATTCCGCCTGGTTGAGGTTTTGGTTTTCCTTGATTATTTTCTTTGTTATCCTTGTTGTCTTTGTCGTTTTTGCCGTCTTTTTTATCTTCGTTTTTGTCCTTGTCTTTATCTTTGTTGTCTTTGTTATCCTTGTTTTGGTCTTTCTTTTCTTTCTCTTTTTCGTCTTTGTTTTTATCCTTATTTTTATTCTTGTCGTCTTCCGATTTTGGCGGATTATTTTTCAGATATTCTTTGGCTAAAGCAAAATTGTAACGGGTTTCTTCATCGTTTGGATTACTTCGTAACGCATTTTTATAAGCTTCAACGGCACCGCCATATTCTTTTTCGGTAAAAAGACAATTGCCAAGATTATGAAACGCACGATGTTTTTCGGTTTTGGTTTTAGCTTCTTTTATCGCTTTTGCAAATTGATTTTTGGCTTCGGCAACTTGTTTTTGACGATAAATAGAATTTCCTAAATTATAAGAGGCAACTGCTTTTTTAGGAAATTTGGATTGCGAAATACGATAATCGGCTTCGGCATCGGCATATTTTTTTTCTGCAAAAGCATCGTTCCCTTTTGGCAACGATTTGTCCTTTTCCTTTTTTTGGGCTGTTGCCAAAAACGAAAATAAGATTAGAAAATATGTTAGTATTTTTTTCATAGTATTTAAACCTACAAGGTTTTGAAAACCTTGCAGTATTTATTCTTTTTCATTAAATAAATTCATTTTTTTCACCCATTTGGTTTTCTTTTCGAATAAAAACAAATCGATGAAAAGTACTAAAAATCCAAACGCCAAAAACCATTGAAACTGTGATTGGAAATTTGCCATTTGCGTACTTTCAAATTCGGTTTTTTCTATGTTTTCCAGAGCATTTTTGATATAATCGATAACCGTTTTGGTCGAATTTCCATCGACATAACCTCCTTTGGTGCTTTTGGCAATTTTGGTCAAAACTTCGGCATTTCGTTTGGTAATAACGACTTCATCATTCTGGTCGCGTTGAAAACTTTCAACAATACCGTTTTTTTTCAAAGGAATTGGTCCGCCTTTTTCGGTTCCAACACCAATTGTGATGATTTTTATTCCTAATTTTTTGGCTTCTTCGGCTGCATTTTCAGCATTATCCGAATGATCTTCACCATCGGAAATGATAATCAGCAATTTATTGGTTTTGTCTTTTTTATCTACAAATGTTGCTGCCAAGTTTATCGCTTCATCAATTGATGTTCCTTGCGAAGAAACAATTCCTGGGTTCATGCTTTGCAAAAACATTTTCGCAACGCCATAATCAGTCGTGATGGGCAAAACTGGGAAAGCACTTCCTGAATAAGCAATAATTCCAATTCTGTCGCTTCCTAATTGATTGATGATTTGGGAAACCAATTGTTTGCTTTTCTCCAAACGATTGGGCGCGACGTCTTCTGCCAACATACTTTTGGAAACGTCAACCGCAAAAACAATGTCAATTCCTTCGCGTTTTACCGTTTCAAGTTTCGTTCCAATTTTTGGATTAATCAATCCGATGATTAAAAATGTCAATCCAAGTAAAACTAAAACTAATTTGAAAACTGATTTAAAAACTGATTTTTCCGGACTTAATTTCTTGATTAAATCCAAATCACCAAATTCGCGCTGCTTTTTCTTTTTCCAATATTGAATGTACAAGAAAAGTACTGTCAATGCCGGAATGACTAGCAATAAATAAAAATATCCTTTTTCTTCTAACTCGTACATAATTTTTTCTTAACCACTAAGTACACAATGTTTTTACACAAAGTGCACAAAATTATTTTAAAAAGAACATAGTGAGCTTTGTGCTTTCTTTGTGTTCTTTGTGTTTAAATTATTTAAATAAAACTTCTAAAAACCGTATTTCGCAATCCAAATTCGATTAAAACTAATATTCCAGCAATCCAAACGAATGGTCGGTATTTTTCGTCATAATCATAGAATTTTAGTTCTTCGATTTCGGTGGTTTCTAGTTTGTTTATTTCGTTATAAATTTCTTCTAATTTGCTGTTGCTCGAAGCACGGAAATATTTTCCGCCTGTATTCTTGGCAATGGTTTTCATCAATTCTTGATCGATTTCTACTGGCATCATTTTGAATAAAAATCCGTTTCCGTTTGGAGCATACGCATAAGGAAACTCAGCCATTCCATTGGTTCCAATTCCAATTGTATATACTTTAATTCCATATTCTTTGGCAATTTGCGAAGCGGTTTCGGGTTCGATAAATCCAGCATTGTTTACACCATCGGTTAACAGGATGATGACTTTGCTTTTGGCTTTGCTATCTTTTAATCGATTGATGGCAGTGGTTAATCCCATTCCAATTCCGGTTCCATCTTGTAAAACATTATCATATTTAATGCTTAAAATAGCATCTTGAACAATTCCTTTGTCGCTGGTAACAGGAGTTTTGGTGTAACTTTCGGCGGCATAAACTACAATTCCAATTCTATCATTTGGTCTTCCTTGAACGAAATTAGAAGCTACTTTTTTCAACGCTTCCATTCGGTTTGGCTTTAAATCTTTTGCCAACATACTTCCCGAAACGTCGATTGCCATTACAATATCAATTCCTTTGGTGGTTTTAGTTTGATTACTAATGTCAACTTTTCTTGGTCTTGCCATAGCGATGATTAACGAACTCAAAGCCAAGATTCTCAATACAAAAAGGAACGGTTTGATTTTGGTTTTCCATGTTGAAGAAAAACCTTTTGTTCCGCTTAACTTTAGCGAAGCTGAAACTTCTTTTCGTTTCCAAAATTGCCAAAAAATAGCAATTGGAAGCAATAAAAACAGCCAGAAAAATTCGGGATTTAAAAAAGAAACGTCTTTCATCATGGCTGGCTAATATTTTGAAGTTCGACCGAATTTAGAATACGTTCCAACATTTGTTTTCCATATTTATCATCTTCTCGATGCATAATTGTGATTTGTTGTAAACCATTATTTTGCCCGAAAACTAGAATTTCATAGTACATTTTTACCGATTTTCCACTGATTTTGTCCACCATAACCATTGTTCCATAGGCTTTTCTACCTTTGATACCTTGTTGCGTATCAAACTCTTCGGTTTTTACAAAAATATTGGTTGCGCCTTGAGCTTCAAAAACTTTTAAACTTCCTTCGGCAGCTTGTTCTAAGTCGAGTTGTACTTGTTGTTTAAATGTTGCTGTAGAAACGCCAATGTAGAAATCATCAGTTAAACTTCCATACATGAAAATTTGCATTTCTTTGATTAATGCCATAGCATTTTTTGGCAAAACTTTTTCGGCATCCATTCGTTTCAAGACTTTTGGTGTCTCGATTTTTACAGTTGGATTTCCGTATTCGCTGAAAATCCATTCGCCTTCGACCAAATCTTTTGTTGGATGACCAATAAAATTGTCTTTTACATAGTCAAAACCTTTGATAGCGATTAAAACTCCTAAAGTTGTGACAATCAAGAAAACACTAACGCTAACACCAATAATGATGCGCTTTCTTTTCTCTTTTTTGAGTTTTTCCAGTCGCGCTTTTTCTTTTTGTTGCTCGTTCCAAAGTTCTAATTCGTCATTTTCCTCAACAATTTCTGGAATAGAATTATGAATGGTTACTATACTATTTGAAATACGTTTTTTATCTTCTTCAATTTCAAAATCAAGCGGTTTTACTTTGGCAAATTTTACCAAATCAGCTTGTTTTAAAACCTTTTCCAGATTTTCAACCGTTTCGGCAGAAAGTTTTAATTTCTTTTGTTTGGCGGCGTTTCGCAAGCCTAAAATCAATTCAGAAGTTGTGCTTTCCATTGCTGGAATTTGAATTTCTTCTTCGATATAATTTCGGGCAATATCGGTTAGTTCTGAATAATAATTTTTGATTTCACCTTTTTGCCAAAGTTCTTTTTTTTCTAATTGTTGGAGTAAAGATGTTGCTTTTTCGATAGGCGATTTAAACTCAATAACGACTGGTTTTTCTTCGGTTTTTTTCTTTTTAATAAATCGATAAACGAAATAACCAATTACCGCTAAGCCGAGTAAAATCAACAAATAAATCCACCAATTTCCAAAATCACTTTTTACTGGAATGATGTTTTTGATGTCATACATTTTTTGTTTTAATGTATCGACTTTTACATCGCTGATTTCAATTTTTATGCTGTCGCTGAATACTTTCTTTCCGTTGATGATTACGGGTAATTTCGGTACTAAATATTTTCCGCTGTCAAACTGAGTTAAACCATATTTTTTGATTAATTCATATCGATTTCCGGTGCGAATGGTATCAATTTTATAACTTTCTAATACTTCCAAATTGCCAAAAAACTTTCCGTTTGGGAATTTTACCTTGGAAAAAGTGTCAACATCAGTTTTTATAGTCAGTTTAAACTCGGCACCTATTTTCTTTTTTGTTGAATCAATAGAAGTCGTTACTTTTTGAGCAAAAAGCGATGTTGTGAATAGTAATAATATGTATAATATTTTTTTCATTGTTGATTGAAGATTGACGACATTTATTTACGATTGTCGATTAACGATTTTTGATTTCAGAAGTGTTGCTATCGATAGTGATTAGTGTTTTCTTCTGGAATTGTATCATTCTTCTTCTTTTAATTTTTTATTGTCATTATTATTTTTTGCAGTTTTAATACTTGCTACAAAAATTGAAATTAATTCGTTGGCTTCTTTTTTTAATTTATCTTTTACTTCTTCACTTGAACTCAATTTAGCTCTCTCAATTATTTTTAAACAGTTCAAAGTTTCTCTTAATTCTTTCAGGCAAATTCCCATTTTATGAATAAAATCCCTTTTACTTTCTGCACTTTGGGCTTCGCCATAATTTAAAGCAGGTGAAGTTGATGAACGAATTATTTGCCCAGAAAGATGATTTCCTGCAAACGATTTTTGAACATAATCTGTGAACAAAATGATATTTGCTGCAAAATCAATCAATCGTTCCTCTAAGTCTTGTTTGTTCATAACTATATTGTTGATTGAAGATTAACGATTTTTGATTTCGGAAGTGTTGCTATCGATAGTGATTAGTGTTTTCTTCTGGAATTGCATCGTTCTTTTTTTTTTACTTTTTAAATCTATTTGTTTACAAAAATTCTATTTTCTCTTGTTGGTATTCAATCTTAAATCAAAAATCGTTAATCTTCAATCTTAAATCATTATCTCGATTTAAAATAACCTAATAATTTCGTCACATAACTTTCGTCAACTCTTGTGCTGACTGTTCCCGAACCACATTTTGAAAAAATATCTTTGAAATAATTTACTTTTTCGTGATAGTTTTTTTCATATTCTATTCGGGCTTTTTTGGAAGTTGTGTCAATCGTGATGATTTTCCCTGATTCGGCATCTTCAACTTCAATTACACCGACGTTTGGCATTTTTTCTTCTCTCTGATCATACACTCGAATTCCGGTAACGTCGTGTTTTTTTCCGGCAATTTTCAGTGTTTTTTCATAATCGTCATCCACCATAAAATCGGAAATCAAGAAAACAATCGCTTTTTTCTTTTGCGTAGCCGATAAAAATTTCAAAGCTTGCGACAAATCAGTTTTTTTACTTTTGGGTTGAAATTCAATCAGTTCTCGAATAATTCTCAAAACATGTGACTTTCCTTTTTTGGGTGGAATGTATAATTCGATGTCATCAGAAAATAGAATTAATCCAATTTTATCGTTATTCTGCGTTGCCGAAAAAGCCATTGTTGCAGCAATTTCGGTTACGATTTCGCTTTTTAATTGGTTTTTTGTCCCAAAATTTTCTGAACCCGAAATGTCAACCATCAACATCATGGTCAATTCGCGTTCTTCTTCAAAAACTTTTACGTAAGGTTCGTTGTATCGCGCGGTAACATTCCAATCAATCGCACGAATATCGTCGCCAAACTGATATTGACGCACTTCAGAAAAGGTCATTCCTCGTCCTTTGAACGACGTGTGATACTCGCCCGAAAAGATATGATCGCTCAATCTTCGGGTTTTGATTTCTATTTTACGAACTTTTTTGAGTAAGTCTTTTGTTTCCATTTTTATTCAGTTGTCGGTTGTCGGTTGTTGGTTGTCAGTTTAGCAGAATTACTGCTAACTGAGAACTGAGAACTGTCAACTAAAATTAAGGTACTTCAATTTCGTTCACGATTTTATTGATGATGTCAACCGAAGTGATGTTTTCGGCTTCAGCTTCATAAGTAACGCCAATTCTGTGACGTAAAACATCGTGAACAACCGCGCGAACATCTTCTGGAATTACATAACCGCGACGTTTGATAAATGCATAACATTTGGCAGCAGTTGCTAAGTTGATACTTCCACGCGGTGAAGCACCAAAACCGATTAATGGTTTTAAGGATTCAAGTTTATATTTTTCAGGAAAACGCGTTGCAAAAATAATGTCTAAGATATATTTTTCGATTTTTTCGTCCATATAAACTTCACGAACGGCTTCTTGTGCACGAAGAATTTGTTCTACCGAAACCACTGCGTTTACTTTTTCATAAGAACCTTTCAAATTTTGACGAATAACGAATCGTTCTTCATCAATTTTTGGATAATCGATAACCGTTTTTAGCATAAAACGATCGACTTGCGCTTCGGGTAACGGATATGTTCCTTCTTGTTCAATCGGGTTTTGTGTAGCCAATACTAAAAATGGTTTTTCCAATTTAAAAGTAGTATCGCCAATAGTAACTTGCTTTTCCTGCATCGCTTCAAGCAAAGCCGACTGTACTTTTGCTGGAGCACGATTTATCTCATCAGCAAGAACGAAATTAGCAAAAATTGGACCTTTTTTTATGGAAAATTCATTGGCTTTGATGTTATAAATCATGGTTCCAACAACGTCGGCAGGCAATAAATCGGGAGTAAACTGGATTCGGCTGAAACTTCCTTGAACGGCTTGCGAAAGTGTGTTGATTGCAAGTGTTTTTGCCAATCCTGGAACACCTTCCAATAAAATATGACCTTGACCTAAAAGTCCGATTAACAATCTTTCCACCATGTGTTTTTGACCTACGATAACTTTGTTCATTTCCATCGTCAATAAGTCAATAAATGCACTTTCTCTTTCTATTTTTTCATTGATTGCTCTAATGTCTAAAGCAGCAACATTTTCTTCCATAATTATATTTTTAAAACATTCAATTAGCCAAAAAATTTTAACATTTCAAAAGTGACAATTAAATCACAAGTTGGATGTTAATAATGCGTTAAAACTTTGCAAAACATAGTCTTTTTAAGGACGATTTATGATTTTCTTTTCATAATTTTAAGACCGAAAAGGTTTTTTAAAGTTTTGTTGCCAAAATAATAAAATTTTCAAAAATCAAGCAATACTTTATTTAATTTAGGAACATTTAAAATAAACAAATGAAAACACAACTTTCACCCATTGTTGCCGGAACCATGAATTGGGGAATTTGGGATAAAAAACTTTCTACTTCAGAGATGATACATTTAATCAATATTTGTATCGAAAATAAAATTTCAACTTTTGATCATGCCGATATTTATGGAAGTTATACTACTGAAGCTGAATTTGGAAAAGCATTTGCCGAAAGTAAAATGGCTAGAGAAAAAATTCAGTTGATTTCAAAATGTGGAATTCAACTTGAAGGAAGTCGAAAGAATGAAATTAAACATTACGATTATTCTAAAGAATATATCATTTGGAGTGCTGAAAATTCACTGAAAAATCTTCAAACTGATTATTTGGATGTTTTTCTTTTGCATCGTCCAAGTCCTTTAATGGTTGCTGATGAAATAGCCGAAGCGATTGAAAAATTGAAAAAAGATGGAAAAATTATCGATTTTGGATTGTCAAATTTTACTTCTTCGCAAACAGAGTTGATTCGTCAAAAAACGGAAATTAATTATAACCAAGTTCAATTTTCGGCAACGCATCATGAAGCAATGTTGGACGGAAGTTTTGATTATATGCAGGTTCACGGCATTCGACCAATGAGTTGGAATCCGCTTGGAACCGTTTTTCGAGAAGATACAGAGCAAACTCGCCGACTGAAAAAAGTTTTGGCAGAATTGGTTGAAAAATATGGTGTTGGTTCAGATACGATTTTGTTGGCTTGGATTTTACAACATCCAGCGAAAGTTATTCCAGTTGCCGGAACGGTTAATATTGCCCGAATTCAACAATTGATGAAAGCCGTAGAATTGAAAATGGATAAACAAGATTGGTTTACCATTTGGGCAGAAAGTATGGGAAATGAAGTACCTTAAATTTAGTTTATAGTCGCAGTTTACAGTCGCAGTTTTGTGCTGTAAACTGAGACTGAGACTGCAAACTAAAAAAAAGTGATAAACAAACGTCTTCTTATCAAAAACCTGCTTGCTCACAATGATGAGAGTACTTTTTATGATAAAAAACGTCAGTTGAATTTGCATACCAAAGAAGGAAAAGCCAAGTTTTTGAAACACATTTGTGCCTTGTCTAATTCTAATCCTTCCAATAATTCGTATATCGTTGTTGGCGTGGAAGATGAAAATAACGAAATTGTAGGCGATGATTTTTTTGACGATAGCCGAATTCAAAATCTGGTAAATGCTTTTCTCGAAAATCCGCCGAAAATTCAATACGAAAATGTTCCATTTCCAAACTTGCCCAAAGACAGAGTTGTTGGATTAGTAACTATAAAACCGAAGCACAAAACGTCTTTTTTTAAAAAAAATATTCATACCATTTTGGCGAATACCGTATTTGTTCGTCGCGGAAGCAATTCCATTCCTACGGAAGAAAAAATTCCTTATTCCAAGCAAAATATTGAAACCATTATCAGTATTGAGAATAATTCGAGAAACAGTATTGCACATACGCTCGATGGCGTGATGAATTTTATGGTCGACAGACATGCCGATATGCTTTCGCAATACAAGGTTTTTAGGGAGTTGTTTGTGATTTGTTGGGCTGGAAATCCGAAAAAAATTAGAGATACAACTTATTTGTCACGGGTTGATATTGAGTTGATAAACGAACAAATTAAGCTGTTTTATTCGGCACTTGATGTGGTTACGATTTCATTTGATGACGAAAGTTTTACCATAATTGAACACGTTCCGCTTGGATTGAATGATAAAACGAGTTATTATCCGTTGGAACAATTAACGATTCGTTTTTTTGATAACGGTTATTACAAAATGGAAACCGAAATGCTTTTTGAACCACCAAAATATAATACCAAAATGCTGCATCATATTTACAATGCAAATTTGGCGGTTTTGACTAAATTTCAAAAAGGAGTTACCATTTCGGAACGCGAAGAGAAAGACTTGGAGAATTTTTCTTATACGTTGATGATTTGCTATTTGAATGGTTTTCAAGATGCCAAACAAAAACTGATTGATGCCAAACCTTTTTTGAAAGCCAATTCAAATCCATTGGTATATTTGAATTTTAAAGAAGCGATGCGAATTTTAAGAAAAATGAAATATAACGAATAAGATTTTTTTAACTGTATCGTTCTTTTTTACAGTTATTTACACTGTTTTTTGGTTTGTAATTAAATGCTGTTTTTGCAGAATTCTTAGTTTGTTTTTTCGTAAAAACAACATCCGATTTTGGCGAAGCATTTACCGTCATAATCCACAAATCTCCATAATATTTTCCTTCTAAATTTGAGTTGTAGTAACTTGAAGCTGCATTAAAATCAGAATGATTGCTTACATAAACGTAACGGTAATTGTTTTTTGGATTAATAAAATAATTAGCCGATATTCCTTTCTTTTTAAGCTTTTCTATAAATCGAGTTGCATTTGACGGAACGGCGAAAACATTAGCAATAATGTAATAACCTTGATGTAATGACGCAATAGAAACCGAAGGACTTTCGATAGCTGTAATTCGTACTTTTTTGTTGGTTTCAGTAATTTTTGGTGTTGTTTTTAAAACCTGATTTTGATTATTGTTTTTAATAATCGGTTGTGATTTTTCTACATTTCTTTCAGTTATTTTTGCACTGTTTTCTTTGCTTTCGGTTATTGCAATTTTATTAATTTCATTCGTAGTCGTTGGAGTTGCGTTGTTAGTAGTTGTTGCAACTGAGATAATTTCAGTATTTGTTTTCTCAGGTTTTACAACTTCTACACAAAAAGCGGTAAAAAACATAAAAAACCGATCGCCATAAGTTTTTAATTGTAGCGTAGCTTCTTTGGTGTTATTTCCAATGATGGAATTATTTGGATTATTAATCGACATGATAAACGAATCGTATCCTAAGGTATTACTACTGTTCGGTTTTCGATTGTAAAACATGGAGTTTTCTATAGAAATAGAACTATTAAAAACGTTCGATTTTTCTCTTAAACCATTTGATAATTGAACAAATTCATTGCTATTAGAAGATTTGAACAAAAGTTGGTCACCTTTTAAGTTAAAATCGCCTTCCAAAGCTGCACAAGCAATTTTTGCATTGATATTTCCTTGTGGCATGGTTTGAAATCCAGTGAAATTTATATCCAATAAATTTTTGGTAATTCCGGCAAAACCATCATAAAAAGTAATAAATTTTTCGGTCATTGTAGAATCTTCATAAATGAAGAAAATAGACCAACCAGCAGCTGCGCCACCGCTAATTTTTCCAACGGTTGATTTTATATTTCCAATTGTATAAGTTCCAAATGGATTGCTAGAATTCATAACCAATGTTGTAATGTCGGCAAACATTACATAAGGTGCGCTTGTTTGGAATTTTGGAACATTAAAACCATCAAAAATCAATTCGCCAACAACATTGGTATATGAATTTTGATTAGGTAATTTGATTTTTACAGTGTCAAATGATGTTCGAGCGGAATCTACAACTTCAAATTTTTGTTTTTTAGAAAGTTTTCCTTCTTTAAACGGATAGGTTGCCGACCAATATAAACCAGCATAGATGATTTTTTTATTTTTTTCGTTGTCTAATTTTAAATCGGCGCTACTGGAAGAAAATGTGGAATAATCATCATCAATATCGATGTATCGCATGTTTGATTCATCGTTTAATTTGCTTTCAACATCTCTTTGGTTATAGGAATTATTTGGACTTTTTTTAATTGCATCAGTGTTTACTATGTTGTTCGAAATCATTGCTATGTCACCTTTTATGAATTTTTGGTGACGTACATTGAAAGGTTTTGATTGTTGAGCAAAAATAGGTGAGAGAAAGATGAAAAATAAAAAAAGAACTAGACGTATTTTAGACAAAAAGGACATATTATTATGATAAAGTGAAATGAAAAATACATTTAAAATGTAGTCCAAAAGTAAATAAAAAAAATAAAACTCACAGAATTAAGATATTGTTACGGTAAAACTATCTCATTTTTGTATTGCATATCTGTCTTTATTAGTTAAATTTGGTTTTATATACCTTTATATGAGCAGAACATTAGTAATTGGTGACATTCATGGCGGATTAAGAGCTTTGCACCAAATATTTGAAAGAGCAAACGTTACAAAAGAAGATACTTTAATTTTTCTTGGAGATTATGTTGACGGTTGGAGTGAATCGCCACAAACCTTAGATTTTTTAATTGCTTTAGCCGAAAAACAAAACTGCATTTTCATCCGCGGAAATCACGACGAATTGTTGTTGGAATGGTTAGAGAAAAGCACGGATAATAGAGAATGGTACAAACACGGCGGCGAAGCAACAGTTTTGGCCTATCTAAAAGTAGATTTTGAAACCAAACAAAAGCACATTAAATTTCTGAAAAATTTGCAAAATTACCATCACGATGACCAAAACCGATTGTTCATTCATGCTGGTTTTACGAATATGAATGGCATAAATTTTGAATATTTTCCGAAGTTATTTTATTGGGATAGAACACTTTGGGAAATGGCATTGGCATTGGATAAAAACATTCCAAAAGAAAGCGAATTGTATCCAAGACGATTTCAATTATACGACGAAATATACATTGGCCATACGCCAGTAACTCGAATTGGCGAAACTATTCCGATACAAAAAGCCTGTGTTTGGAACGTTGATACAGGCGCGGCTTTTAAAGGTTCGTTGACCATTATGGATATTGATACTAAGGAATTTTGGCAAAGTGAACCGTTAAATGAGTTGTATTTCAACGAAAAAGGAAGAAATTAAGTATAAATAACTACTTTTGTAGAATAATAAAAACAGACATAAAAATGAGAAAAGTATTCATAATTATTGCAGTATTTTGTGTGTCATTTGCCAATGCACAAGCGTTCAAAGGAAAAGGTGATTTAAAAGGACAAGTAGGATTAACACTTCAAGATGGCGGAACTGGAATTGGAGTTTTGACCGATTTTGGAATGGGTGAAAACATGTCTTTTGGAATTGTTGCTGGTTATATGTTGAATGCCGATGAAATTGGTGGCGTAAAAGCACGATTTGAAGACAGAGCCGATTTGAAAGTGCGTTTCAGTGCTAATATTGGAAACGTATTAAAATTAGATGAACACATGGATATTTATCCAGGTTTGAATTTAGGTTTGCGCAATTTTGGTGGACATCTTGGTTTTAGATACTTCTTTACCGATGGTTTTGGAATGTTTGCCGAAGCCAATGCGCCTTTAGCACGTTATGATACCGATGTAAACGGATTTGAACATTATAATAACCAATTTGTATTCACGATTGGCGCATCATTTAATTTATAATTGCCAAAATAAAAAATGAGTATCGTTACCGAAAAAAGAGTAAAAGACAGAAGTGGTTCAGTATGTGAAATTAGTGGAAGTGATGAAAATTTAGTGGTTTACTTAGTGGAACCAAAAACCGAAGAAACACCCGAAAACTGCATTTTAATTACCAAAAACTTAAAAAATCAAATCGAGAATCCCGAAACCATGAATCCTAACGATTGGCGTGGTTTGTCAGATAGCATGTGGAATGAAAACCTTCCGGTGCAAATTGTTTCTTGGCGAATGCTGGCGCGATTGAAAAATTACGATTTATTAGACATGATGTATCTTGATGAAGATGCATTAGAATGGGCAAAAGCAACAGGCGAAGCCGATGATGACGAAGGAAAAATTATCCACAAAGATTCTAACGGAAATATCCTGAAAGATGGCGATTCGGTAGTTTTAATTAAAGATTTAGATGTAAAAGGTGCAACCTTTACTGCAAAACGCGGCGCTGCGGTTCATAATATCAAATTGGTATGGGACAACGCTGAGCAAATTGAAGGCAGAGTTGAAAACCAACACATAGTTATCTTAACGCAATATGTGAAGAAAACGAAGTAATACTTTTTTTGTAATATAAAAACAAAACCCTGAAATTTTCAGGGTTTTTGCTTTTATGTTCTGTGGTTTTGTATCAGTTGCAAACTATTTTTCACCAAAAAAATAAATTTCTTGAGGAACGCAAACTTGAATCTACTACAACATTTCCATGAATTGATGTAAAAGCTTATATATGGTTATAAAGACTAATTTAGTTGGTTTTTATGGCTAATTAAGTTGGTGTTTTTAACCAACTATATTGGTTTTATGGATAATTAAATTGGTGTTTTTAACCAACTGTATTGGTTTTTATAACTAACTAAGTTGGTGTTTTTAACGAACTGTATTGGTTTTTATGGCTAACTAAGTTTGCCTTTAAAACCAACTATATTGGTCTTTTTTTGTTTACTTAGTTAAATCTTTAAGTAAAATTATTAAGAATCAAACATGTAGTTATTTAACAGTAAAAGTGTTTTTTTTAGATTTATATATTGAAAATGAGTTTTTTACGCATAAAAAAACGCTTCGATTGAAGCGCTTTTATATTCTTTAAAAAGAAAGTTTAATTAGCAACCAAAGCCACATCAATCAGCTTTGGAATAACGTGACATTCATCTCTCGTTATTGAAATAACTCCAGAAGTAAAAGTTTGATAACCTTCTTTGGAAACGGTTATGGTATAATTTCCTTGTCGTTCAAACGCACCAATAAATATTGGATTGGTTGTGTTTATAACTTGTAATGTTTCTGAATAATTTCCATCGGTTGCTACAACAGTTACACCATCGCTAGTTGGAGTTGTCGAATTGCCTAAACGTACAGTTACATTTAAAGCCGCAACAGCTTCTGTGGTGCAAAAGATTGTTTCGTCATCATCGTTACAAGTTGATGCTAGAAGCAAAGGCGCAAAGCATAATAATAAAATAATTTTTTTCATAGGAATTAAGATTTGTTTAACTCAAGATGTGAAATAAATAAAATAGTTGCGTAGCAAAACAAAAAGCGTCCCAAAAATTATTTTCGGAACGCTTTTCTTTATTCTATTTTCTTTGTTCTTTTCTCTTCAAAAACTACAAATCAAATTTAATTCCTTGTGCCAATGGCAAACTAGTAGTATAGTTGATGGTATTGGTTTGTCTTCTCATGTAAACTTTCCAAGCGTCCGAACCTGATTCTCTTCCGCCGCCAGTTTCTTTTTCACCACCAAAAGCGCCACCAATTTCAGCTCCAGAAGTTCCAATGTTTACGTTGGCAATTCCACAGTCTGAACCTGCATGTGATAAGAAAGCTTCGGCTTCACGAAGATTGTTGGTCATAATTGCTGATGATAATCCTTGAGCCACGCCATTTTGAATAGCAATCGCATCATGAACATCACCAGAATATTTTAATAAGTATAAAACTGGAGCAAAAGTTTCGTGTTGAACGATTTCAAAATGATTTTGAGCTTCGGCAATCGCTGGTTTTACATAACAACCACTTTCATAACCTTCGCCTGAAAGAACACCACCTTGAACGATGATATTTCCGCCTTCGGCAACTACTTTTTCTAAAGCTTTGTTGTATAATTCTACCGCATGCGTATCGATAAGTGGACCAACGTGATTGTTTTGATCCAATGGATTTCCGATGCGCAATTGTCCATAAGCCGAAACCAAAGCGTCTTTTACTTTGTCATAAATGCTTTCGTGGATGATTAATCTTCGAGTTGAAGTACAACGTTGTCCAGCGGTTCCAACTGCTCCAAAAACAGCTCCAATAACCGTCATTTTAATGTCAGCATCAGGAGTAACGATAATAGCGTTGTTTCCACCCAATTCTAAAAGTGAATTTCCTAAACGTGCTGCACAAGCTTGCGCAACGATTTTACCCATTCTGGTTGAACCAGTTGCTGAAACTAAAGGAACACGTTTATCGTGTGTCATCATTTCACCCACTTTATAATCACCATTGATTAAACATGAAATTCCTTCTGGAAGGTTGTTTTCTTTCAATACTTCGGCGATGATGTTTTGACAGGCGATTCCACACAAAGGTGTTTTTTCGGATGGTTTCCAAACGCAAACGTCTCCACAAATCCAAGCCAAAGCAGTATTCCAAGACCAAACAGCTACCGGAAAGTTGAATGCCGAAATAATTCCAACAACGCCAAGCGGATGATATTGCTCGTACATTCTGTGTCCAGGACGTTCAGAATGCATGGTTAATCCGTGAAGTTGACGAGAAAGACCAACGGCAAAGTCGCAAATGTCTATCATTTCTTGAACTTCTCCGAAACCTTCTTGCAACGATTTCCCCATTTCATAGGAAACTAATTTCCCAAGTGGTTCTTTATATTTTCTAAGTTTTTCTCCAAATTGACGCACAATTTCACCTCTTTGTGGCGCTGGCATCATTTTGAATGTTTTAAAAGCTTCGGTTGCTGTTTGCATTACTTTTTCGTAATCTTCGGCGGTTGTAGTTTTTACTTTTCCGATTAATTGTCCATCTACTGGAGAATAACTTTCAATGATGTCTCCGTTTGAAAAATGATTATTTCCTGTTGATGTTCCTTCGTTGATGGCTTTTACACCCAAGATTTCTAATGCTTCGGTCATGCCGAATTGTTGTGCAATTGTTGACATTATGTGTTTTTTAGTATTGTTTTTTAAAGTTTATGCAAAAATAGTGGTTTATTTTGAATTTTTGTTAATTAGCCCTGATGGAAGCGGCATCCTTTTTTATTGTTTTTGTAGAAACGGACTTAGACTGCGCTCAGCGTGACAAAAACAATAAAAAAAGATACAGCGGACAGCAGGATTCAGCTCCTGAAAAAAAAATTATTTGGTTACAAATCTTTTGTCAGTTTCCATGATGGTTCCACATTTATCACAAGTTCTTAGTGCTTCGGAGTTGTAAAAATGGTTGAAATGTTTCAGGAAGTCTTTTTCGATGTCATTGAGTTCAAAATAGACTTCATACAATTTGTGGTTACAGTTGTCGCAAAACCAAAGCAAACCGTCGGGAATGTCTTTTCCTTGTCTTTTTCGTTCTACAACTAATCCTATTGAATTTTCTGTTCGTGATGGTGAATGTGGCACTTTTGCAGGAAGTAAAAACATGTCGCCAGCCGAAAGTTTCATGGCTTTCTTTTCACCATTTTCCTGAACGTAAACGGTTATTTCGCCTTCGAGTTGGTAGAAAAGTTCTTCGGTTTCGTTATAATGATAGTCTTTTCGAGCGTTTGGTCCAGCAACTATCATGACGATATAATCACCTGAGTCGATGTATAAATTTTTATTACCAACAGGTGGCTTTAGTAAATGACGGTTTTCGTCTATCCATTTATTAAGGTTGAAAGGTTTTTGGATTGCCATTTTTTTAAAATTTAAGTAAAGTTACAAAATAAAAAATCCCGATAAAATCGGGACTTTAAATTTATTTAATTTCTTTAATAAGATAGAGAAACACTGGAAAGTGATCGCTAAATCCTGGAGCAACAGATGAGTTTCTAAGTGGATAACCTTTGTACTGACCGGTTGTTTGTATCATGTAGGGTTTGTTGTAAATTCCTGCTTTCCAATAGCGAAAAGAAGAATAATCTTTTCTAACTAAAGCTTCAGACACCATGATTTGGTCAAAAATATCTCCTGCATCTCTATAAAAAAGTGTTGAATGTCCTTTGTAAAACATTTCTTCAAATGGATTATAGATTCCTTTTTCTTTTACTTCTTCTTTTTTTCTTTTAGCACCTATTCCTTCTTTGACGCTTTTATTGTAAGTACCGTCGTTTAAATCGCCCATAGTTAAAATTTTTGCGTTTGGATTAATAGCAAAAATTGAGTCCATGATTTTTCTGTTTAGTCGTCCAGCTGCTTCTCTTAAAGGAGAACTTTTCTTTTCACCACCAGATCGCGATGGCCAGTGGTTTACAATAATGTTAACTTCTTCGCCATCAAGAAATCCTGTAACTAATAATTGGTCACGAGTATAAATTCTATCATTTGATTTAGTATCGGTAACAACATCATCTTCTGATTCGTCTTTATCTTTTTTATCCGATTTTCCTTCCATGCTTTTGTAAACCAATAATGGAATGTTTTTGAAACTTGTAGGCTTGAAGTGTTTCTTTTGGTATAAAAGTCCAACGTCTATTCCGCGTTTATCGGGAGAATCAAAATGAACAACACCATAATCTTTATTAATAAGTAATGGTTCTTTTACTAAATCTTCAAGAACACCTCTGTTTTCAATTTCACAAACACCAATAATTGTTGGAGAATTGGATGGGTTTTCTGAAGTGCCAATTTCTGACAAAACTCTTGAAAGATTGTGGAGTTTTTGTTTGTATTTTTTACTAGTCCAGTTCATTGCACCATTTGGAAGCCATTCTTCATCATTGTTTGGTCCATTGATAGTATCAAATAGGTTTTCTAAATTGTAGAAAGCAACAGTATGAATATTATACTTTTTTGCCTGCGCATTAGCACTAAAAATTGCGAAAAAAGCAATGAAAAGTGCCATAAATCCTTTAATTCTCATAAATCGTATATTAATTTAATATCAAGTTTATTACAAACTTCGAGCCAAAAGTAAATAATATTATTAAAAGATGTACATTTGTCGGCTGTTATGTTTGTGTTAAGCAGAGCAGAAAAGAAAAATTAATATTATTTTATTTATGAAAAAACTTGTTATTAGTACACTCTTTGTATTGCAAGTAGTTTTTGTATTCGGACAATCTACTGGTTTTACCGGAAAGGTAATCGATTCAAAAACTCAAAAGCCATTACCAAGTGTTGTAGCTTCTATTCAAAACACTAGTTTTACCTCTTTAACAGATGCAGCAGGTGTTTTTACATTTGACAAATTATCCTCAGGAAGTCAGCTTTTGCAGATAAAAAGTGCAGGATATAAAGAGCAACTTCTCGTTGTAGAAGTTGTAGATGGTAAAATGCTTGATTTAGGTGTGGTTGTCTTAGAAGAAGATGTTTCTATTGAACAACAAATTAACTTGATATCAATTCTTGAGAATGATTTAGGTGATGATAATAGCGGTTCAGAAAATACCGCTGGACTATTACAGGCTTCTAGAGATACATATCAACAAGCAGCTGCTTTCAACTGGGGTCAAGCACGTTTTAGAATTAGAGGACTTGATAATGAATATTCTACCACTATGATAAATGGTGTATCAATGAATAAACTATTAGATAATAGACCACAGTGGGGAAATTGGGGTGGTTTAAATGATGCTACCAGAAATCAGGAGTTTACAATGGGTTCTGCTCCATCAGATTATACATTTGGAGGTATTCTTGGTACACAAGAAATAAATACAAGAGCTTCTATATATAGAAAGGGAACTCGCGTGTCTTATGCAGGAACTCAAACGAATTACAATTGGAGAGCTATGGCAACTCATGCGTCTGGAATGAATAGCGATGGATGGGCATTCGTTGTATCTGCTTCAAGAAGATGGGCAGAAGAAGCTTATTTTGAAGGAACTGATTATTCAGCAAATTCATTATTTGCAAGTATCGAAAAGAAATTCAATGAAAAGCATAGTTTGAATTTTACATCTATATATGCTCAAAATAGAAGAGGTAGAAATTCTTCAAATACAGATGAGATTGTCAGTATTGCAGGTATCAAGTATAACTCTTTTTGGGGATGGCAAGATGGTAAAAAAAGAAACTCTCGTGATAGAGAAGTTGAAGAACCAATTAATATGTTAACTCACTATTGGAGATTTAATGATAAAACCTCATTAACATCTAATGTGATGTATCAATTTGGTAAAATTGGAAATTCAAGGATAGATTTTGTTAATGCAGCTAATCCTGACCCAACTTATTATCAAAATTTACCAAGTTATTTTACTTCTTTGTATGATAACAATCCTGAAACAGTTCCAAATTCTGCATATCAACCAGGTGGTTTGGGAGGTGTTTATACACCAAATCTTATTGGAGCTATGGATGCGCCATTTTTGACGCAAAGACAAATCGATTGGAATGCAATGTATAGAGCCAATACTACTGCAATTGTAGATGGAAATGGTAATGAAATCGGTCGAGCACCAGCAAGAAGTTCTTACGTTCTGTATGAAGATAGAACAGATGATAAGCTTTTTGTTGCAAATTCTATTTTAAGTTCTCAACTTTCTGATAATATTGTAATGAATGCAGGAGCGAGTTACAGTAAATTAAAATCTAGTAATTTTCAAATGTTAACAGATTTATTAGGAGGACATTCATTTCTAGATGTTGATCCATTTCAAGAAGGAAGCGCACAACAACCAGATTTAAACAACCCTGATAGAATTATTAGAGAAGGTGATAAATATGGGTATAACTATAATTTATTTGCAAACCATATTGATGCTTTTACTCAATTCAAATTTACTTATGAAAAAATAGATTTTTATCTAGCTCAATCTTTCAGCAGAAAAGATTATCAAAGAGAAGGTTTATATAGAAATGGTATTTATCCTAATTCTTCATTTGGAAAAAGTGAAAAAGTTGATTTTGATAACTTTGGTTTCAAAGGTGGCTTAACTTATAAAATAACAGGTAAGCAGTTTTTAAGTTTTAACAGTGTTTACATGTCAAAAGCACCATCAATGAGAAATGTTTTCTTCAATGCAAGGTTAAGTAATACTCCTGTTAGAAATTTAAGAAGTGAAACAGTTTCAAACTTAGATGCAAGTTATGTAATTAAAACTCCAACCTTTAAAGCAAGACTAACTGGTTTCTATGCTAATATTAAGGATGCTACAGAAACAGCATTTTTCTTTGCTGAAGGAGCATTTGAAGAAGTAGAAGTTGGAGATGGTGGCGATGCTTTTGTGGCAGAAATAGTAACTGGTTTAGATAAATTAAATATTGGTGCTGAACTTGGCTTGGAATATCAAATAACTTCAACTCTTAAAGCAACTGCTGCTGCTTCTTATGGACAATATACATACACTAACAATCCAACAGTTACTTTGAATGATGATACAAGAGCTTCAGTAGGACTTTCAACTTTAGTTAATCTTGGCGAAGCAAAACTTAAAAATTATAGACAACCAGGAATGCCACAACAAGCTTATGCAGTTGGTTTAGAATACAGAGATCCAAAGTTTTGGTGGGTTGGAGCTAATGTAAATTATCTTGCAGATACTTATCTAGATGTATCTCCTGTTTTAAGAACGAATAGTTTTTTAAGAAACCCATTAGATGCAAATGGATTTCAATTTCCTGAGGCAGAACAAAGTAGAGTAGATAAATTGCTAAAACAAGAAAAATTTGATCCTTATACATTAGTAAACCTTACAGGTGGAAAGTCATGGAGAGTTTCTGGTAAAAATCCTGTTACTTTAGGTTTATTTGCTACTTTGAACAACGTATTTGATATTCAATACAAAACAGGAGGATTTGAACAAGCTAGAAATGCTAATTATAGAGAGTTAAATCAAGATGTTTCTAGCGGGACTCCATCATTTGCACCTCGTTATTTTTATGGGTTTGGAAGAACTTATTTCTTTAATTTTTATATCAATTTCTAAAAAAAAAAAAATTTATTATATGAAAACAACATTTTTTAAATCAATACTTGTATTAACTTCAGTTGCAAGTTTTACATCAAGTTGTGTTAATGATGACAATTATGACACACCACAAGTTAACTGTATTGAAACCACTTTACAAAAAACTAAAGAAGTTTCTGAATTAAGTTTCGGTTCTACAGTTACACAATATCAACAAGACGATGTGATTGAAGCATATGTGGTTTCATCAGATAAAGGTGGTAACTTCTTCAAAACAATTTCTTTTCAAACATTACCAACTTCTACACAACCCATACCTTTATCATTCAGTGTGCCTGTTGATGTAACTTCTACTTTTGTATCTTTCGAACCAGGAAGAAAAGTTTTGATTAAACTAAATGATTTATATACCGATGTAAGTAATGGTGGAAAAAGAATAGGTGGAATTTTTGTTAGTACAAGTGGTACTGCTGCTGTAGGTAGATTACCACGTGAATTATACAGAACAGCTTTAAATAAGTCTTGTCAAATTGTTTCAGAAGACCAATTAAAAAGAACTTTAACAATACCTCAGTTGTTGAACGATGCTAATATTAACACACTTGTAGAATTAGAAAATGTTCAGTTTTCTAATCAAGCTATAACAACTACATATTATGACTCCGCAAATGATTTAGGTGGCGCAACTAATCACCTATTGACAGATGCTGATGGAAACACAGTAATCTTTAGAACAAGTAGTTTTGCTAATTTTGCTGCTAAACCTGTTGCTCAAGGTAGAGGTAAAGTCAGAGGAATATTAACAAAGTTTAATTCAGATTATCAACTCTTAGCTAGAACTGAAGATGATATTCAATTAAATGGTCCAAGATTAGCGCCAATTTTTTCTGAAAATTTCGAAAGTATTTCAGGTGCAGGAAATGGACAAAATGTTGCCTTGCCTGGTTGGTCTAATGTTTCTATGAATGGCGGTAGTGAAAAATGGGAAGTTAGACAGTTTCCTCTTAATACAGGTAACAAATTCGCTCAATTTTCTCCATTTGGAATTACGCCAGCGGAAAATAATGTTGATACTAGATTAATTACTCCAGCCATCAACTTAGATGCAACTTCAGGTGAATTTTTAAGATTTGGTTCAAAAGTTGGATTTGCTAACGGTGAAGCTGTTACGGTTTGGATTTCAACCAATTATGACGGAAGTGGAACTGCTGCAGCTGTTAACGCCGCTACTTGGACACAGTTGAACGCTACTTTTGCTGGTCAAACTAGTTCATTTCCAGCAAATTTCACTAGTTCAGGGAACGTAGATTTATCTTCATATTCAGGAAATGTTTACATTTCATTCCGTTATGTTGGTGGAACTAATGGAATTACATCTACTTACCAAATTGATAACGTTGAAGTTTATGCTCAATAATATGAAAAATATTTTTAAATTATTACTTCTTTTACCACTAGCTTTTGTGTCATGTGGTGAAGATGAAGACGATTTTGTGGAACAAAATTATTTAGTAGGTAAATGGGAGATTTCAGAAATAGGAACTACAAATCCACAAGGTGTTATTTTATACCAAGATTACGTAAATAATTCAGAATGTAAAGACAATTATATTTTCAATGAAGATTTTACTTTTGAAAGTAATGATTACACAACAGATGTAACTTGTGCTAACACTTCTATTGAAGGTACATATGATAGATTATCAACAAATGTTACTTTAAACTATACAACTACAGTAAATGGTAATCCTCAGCCAGTTTCTAGATCTTTTAGTATAATTTCGTTGACATTTTCAGATGTTGTCATTGCATATACAAATGACTTAAATCAAATTGTATATTTGAAATTACAGAAAGTGTAATTCGATTTTATAAGAATACCAAATCAAAAAGCGTTGCCAACAAGCAGCGCTTTTTGTATTTTAGCAAAAAATAAAAAAAAATGAAAAAATTAGTTCTAATTGCTACAATCATAATGAGTACAAATTCATTTGCACAAGAAGTACTTTCTCCCGAAACACTCTGGAAATTAGGCAGAGTAACACCACTCGGAATTTCTGTCGACGGAAAAAATATCGTTTATAAAGTGGCAATTCCTTCTGTGGAAGAAAACAAATCCAATGCTAAGTTTTACACTATTCCAGTTACTGGCGGAAATGCTGTTGAGGTAAAAGAAACCAAAGATTTAGTCAAAGACAAAAACGTTTCTCCCGATGGAAAATACATTCTTTCTTCCCAAGAAGTTAAAACCGAAAATATACTCGGAAAAGACATTTATCCTGAACTGAAAAAAGCCGATGCTTATGTATATAACGGATTAGACTATCGTCATTGGGATACGTGGAACAACGGAACTCACAACCACGTTTTCTATGCCGAAAACAAAGAAAAAGCTAAAGCAATTGATATTATGCCAAATGAACCGTATGACAGTCCGCAAAAACCTTTTGGTGGCGACGAAGACTACATTTGGTCACCTGACGGAAAAAGTATTATTTACGTAAGCAAAAAGAAATTTGGTACCGATTATGCTTTATCAACCAACGCCGATTTATACGAATACAACATCGAAACTAAAACTACGACCAATTTAACCGAAAGTAATAAAGGTTACGACATGAATCCGGTTTTTTCTCCAACAGGAAATCTAACTTGGCTTCAAATGAAACGCGATGGATACGAAGCCGATAAAAACGACATCATCGTTCGTTTCAAAGGAATGGACATCAATTTAACCGCCAATTGGGATGGTTCTGTAGATAATATGCTGTGGAGTAACGACGGAAAAAAAGTCTATTTCACAGCAGCAGTTGAAGGAACAAAACAATTATTCGAAGTGAACTTCCCAGGATTAACAAGAATAGCTGTTACGGTTAAACAAGTTACTTCAGGTGATTTTGATGTCAATGATTTAATTGGTTTTTCAGGCGATAACATCATCGTTACTAGAACCGATATGAACCATGCTCCAGAAATCTATTCGTATAATCTAAAGAAAAAAACGTGGCTACAAATCACAAAAACCAATGACGATACTTACGCTAAATTAGCTTTACCAAAATACGAAAGACGATACGTAACCACAACCGATGGCAAAAAAATGCTCGTTTGGGTAATTCTTCCTCCAAATTTTGATAAAAACAAAAAATATCCAGCTTTATTATATTGTCAAGGTGGACCGCAATCACCGTTAACACAAAGCTATTCGTTCCGTTGGAATTTCTCCCTTATGGCTTCACAAGGTTATGTAGTTGTAGCACCAAACCGTCGCGGAATGTATGGTCACGGACAAGAATGGAACGAACAAATCTCAAAAGATTGGGGTGGACAAGTAATGGACGATTATCTCTCTGCCATTGATGATGTAGCAAAAGAAAGTTATGTCGATAAATCACGTTTAGGAGCAGTTGGAGCAAGTTATGGTGGTTATTCGGTATATTATCTTGCCGGAATTCATAACAATCGTTTTAAAACCTTTATTTCGCATTGTGGTGTTTTCAATATGGAAAGTATGTATGGAACAACCGAAGAAATGTTCTTCACCGATTGGGAAAATGGCGGAGCTTATTGGGAAAAAGACAATGCAATTGCACAAAAAACCTATGCCAAATTCAACCCAATAAAATTAGTTGACAAATGGAACACACCAATCTTGGTTATCCACGGTGGAAAAGACTACCGTGTACCAATTGGTCAAGGACAAGAAGCCTTTCAAGCAGCACAACTTCGCGGAGTAAAAAGCCGTTTTCTATATTTCCCTGAAGAAAACCATTGGGTACTAAAACCACAAAATGCGTTAGTTTGGCAACGAGAATTTTATAAATGGTTGAATGAAACGTTATAAATCAAATAACATTCTGTTTAATCAAAACCGTCAGTTCGAGTTTTTTTTGTGTAGAGAAACGGAACAAAAAAAGTATCGAGAACCAATTACTCCAATACATTAAATTAAATAGCAACAAAAAACCCAACTCGAGAAAGTTGGGTTTTTTATAGAACTAACTAGATACTTTTAACTATTGTAATATAACTTTTATATTATACAATACTGTTTTTAAGTATTGCAATACTACTTTTATATAATACAATACCACTTGTAGTTATTACAATTCTTGTTTTTATTTTTAGAAGTAGTATTGTTAGTTGTTGAATTCTTGTTTTATTTTTTGTTAATATTATTGTAAGTAATGCAATACTATTTTTACTTTTTACTTAAATTTATAATAGTTAAACAGTAATCATTATGCTATATCTCAATCTTGCACCCATTTTTAAGGCACGTCAAATAGAAAAACCCTATTCATTTCTGGTCAAAATAGGTATTGCGCCACATACAGCTTCAAAAATCATTCGCAACGACATGCACGTTTTACGTCTAAACCACATCGAGTTAATTTGTCTGCATCTCCATTGTGAACCAAATGATTTATTAGCCTTTAAACCTGACAAAAACACGGTTTTAAACAACAATCATCCATTAAATAAGTTTATCCCAAAACAAGAAGATTTCAATTGGCAGGAAACACTAAAAACACTTCCCGTTTCTAAACTCAAGGAAGTTGCCAAGTTCATTAACGATGCAAAACAAGAAGACCAATAAATCAAATAAATGTTTGTAGATCCTACTTGACACCCTGAGCGCATCCCAAAGTTTCGGGAGAAGGGTAAATAATAATTTATAAAAACAAAAACCTCACTAAGTAGTGAGGTTTTCTATCTATTCTGGATCGTTCATTTTAAACGTTTCCATAAACTTAGTAGTATAATTTCCGGCAACATAATCCGGTTCATCCATCAATTGTCTGTGGAATGGAATAGTCGTTTTAATTCCTTCAATATAAAACTCATCCAAAGCACGTTTCATTTTGCTAATTGCTTCTTCTCTAGTTTGAGCAGTAGTAATCAATTTTGCAATCATAGAATCATAATTTGGCGGGATAGTATAACCAGCATAAACGTGAGTGTCAAGACGAACGCCGTGTCCACCTGGCGCATGTAGTACGGTGATTTTTCCTGGTGAAGGACGAAAATCATTATATGGATCTTCGGCATTGATACGACATTCGATTGAGTGTAATTGTGGTAAATAGTTTTTACCCGAAATTGGCACTCCAGCAGCAACTAATATCTGCTCACGAATTAAATCATAATCAATAACTTGTTCAGTAATAGGATGTTCTACCTGGATACGAGTATTCATTTCCATAAAGTAGAAATTACGGTGTTTGTCAACCAAAAATTCAACCGTTCCAGCACCTTCATATTTAATATATTCGGCAGCTTTTACAGCGGCTTCACCCATTTTAGTACGCAATTCATCCGTCATGAATGGAGAAGGAGTTTCTTCAGTCAATTTTTGATGACGACGCTGCACAGAACAATCTCTTTCAGATAAGTGACACGCTTTTCCATAAGAATCACCAACCACTTGAATTTCAATATGTCTTGGTTCTTCGATAAGTTTTTCCATGTACATTCCGTCATTTCCAAAAGCTGCAGCAGCTTCTTGACGAGCACTTTCCCATGCTTTTAAAAGTTCTTCTTCTTTCCAAATAGCACGCATTCCTTTTCCACCACCACCAGCAGTAGCTTTCATCATTACTGGATAACCAATTTCTTTGGCTACTTTTTTGGCTTGTTCAAAATCTTCTAAAATTCCTTCAGAACCTGGAACACATGGAACGCCAGCTTCTTTCATAGTTGCTTTTGCGGTAGCTTTGTCTCCCATTTTGTCAATCATTTCTGGTGAAGCACCGATAAATTTGATGCCATGTTCTTGACAAATTTTTGAAAATTTAGCATTTTCAGAAAGAAAACCATATCCTGGATGGATTGCATCTGCATTGGTGATTTCAGCAGCTGCAATGATATTTGACATTTTCAAATATGAGTCTTTACTTGGTGCTGGACCAATGCAAACGGCTTCATCAGCAAATTTTACGTGTAAACTTTCAGCATCAACAGTAGAGTAAACAGCTACTGTTTTAATTCCCATTTCACGACAAGTACGAATTACACGAAGTGCAATTTCTCCTCTATTGGCTATAAGTATTTTTTTAAACATAATTTTTTAATTAGATAATTAGACAATGTGTCAATTAGACAATTTATGAAGAAAGAAAACTTCTAACTTCCAACTTCTAACTTCTAACTTTTTAAGATGGATCAACTAGGAATAATGGTTGGTCAAATTCTACTGGCGACATATCATCAACCAATATTTTTACGATTTTACCTGTAACTTCTGCTTCAATTTCGTTGAATAATTTCATGGCTTCTACTACACATAGTACATCTCCTTTTCCGATAGAAGTTCCAACTTCTACAAATGGAGCTTTGTCTGGAGATGGTTTTCTATAAAAAGTTCCAATCATTGGTGATTTTATAGTAATGAATTTTGAGTTGTCTTCGGCTGGAGCAGCTGGAGCAGCTGGTGTTGCTGGAGCAACTGGAGCTGAGGCAACTGGAGCAGCAATGGCTTGTTGCATTGGTGCTTGTTGTACATAAGTAATATCAGGAGTATTTCCTTCTAACGTAGTTCTAATAGTGATTTTAACATCGCCTGTTTCCAATTTTACTTCGGCTACGCCAGAATTGGATACAAATTTGATCAGGTTTTGAATTTCTTTTAAATCCATAATTAGGTAGTTTAAATTAGTTTTATTGTTTGTTATAAGCCCATTTTAGGTAGATTGATCCCCATGTGAAACCACCACCAAATGCGGCAAAAATTAAATTATCTCCTTTTTTTAGTTTGTCTTCAAAATCGTGAAGAAGCAATGGTAACGTAGCTGAAGTTGTATTGCCGTATCGGTGGATGTTAACTAATACTTTTTCTTCGTCTAATCCCATTCTATTTGCTGTTGCGTCAATAATTCTTTTGTTAGCTTGATGCGCTAATAACCAGTTTACATCATCTTTGGTTAAATTATTACGTTCCATGATTTTTTCGCTTACATCTGCCATTCCTGAAACAGCATATTTGAAAACTGTTTTACCATCTTGAAATACAAAATGTTGTCCGTTTTCAACCGTTTCAATTGATGGAGGAAGAATTGATCCACCAGCGTCAATTTTCAAATATTCTCTTCCAATTCCGTCGCTTTTTAAAAATTCGTCTTGAAGTCCAAGTCCTTCGTGATTTGGTTCAAATAAAACGGCTCCAGCACCATCACCAAAAATAATACAAGTTGCTCTATCTGTGTAATCTATGATGGAAGACATTTTGTCAGCACCAATTAAAAGTACTTTTTTATATCTTCCAGATTGAATATAAGCTGCTGCAGTAGACATTCCATATAAAAAGCTTGAACATGCTGCTTGTAAATCATATGCAAAGGCATTGGTTGCACCAATTTGTGTTGCTACATAAACGCCTGTTGAAGCTACCGGCATATCGGGTGTTGCGGTAGCCATGATTATTAAATCAATTTCTTCGGGATTGATGTTTGCTTTAGAAATTAGATTTTGAGCGGCTTTAATTGCCATATAAGAAGTGCCTTTTCCTTTTTCTTTTAAAAGTCTTCTTTCTTTGATTCCTGTACGAGATGTAATCCATTCGTCATTGGTATCAACCATAGTTTCCAGTACTTGGTTTGAGAGTACAAATTCTGGAACATATGCTCCAACTGCGGTAATTGCGGCTGTTATTGTAGTCATAAAATGGGTGTTTTTCTCTTCAAATTTTTATGTTTGAAAAGTTGTGGAAATTACAAAATTTTTTTCACCTAACGTTGTTAGATTTGGATATTTTTAAAATTTATAAAAACAAAAAACTCCCACCAATAGTGAGAGTTTGTTTTGTAAAAAACTTTAATTAAGCAACAGCTACTGATTTATCAATAACTACTTGTCCTCTGTAATACATTTTACCTTCATGCCAGTAAGCTCTGTGGTATAAATGTGCTTCTCCAGTTACTGGACATGTTGCAATTTGAGCAACAGTTGCTTTATAGTGAGTTCTTCTTTTGTCTCTTCTAGTTTTCGAGGTTTTTCTTTTAGGATGTGCCATTTTACTATATTATTTATCCGTTAACAGGTTTTTTAATTTGTCCCAACGTGGGTCAATATTTTCGTATTTATTTTCTACTTTTTTATTTTCTTCAACTTGAATTGCATTTAGTTTTTCTAACGCATCCGATTTTAATGTTCCATCTTTTACGCCTGGATGAACTCTTTTGTGAGGAATAGATAACGCAATCATTTCATAAATGTATTGAGATAAGTCTATTTGATGTTCTCCATGTGGTAGAATTAATAACTCTTCATTGTCATTATTAAATTCATCTCCAAATTGAACTACTAATTTTAATTTTCCTCTTATTGGTAAATCAAAATTTTCTCCAGTTAAATCACAAGGCACGTTTACTGTTCCTTTGTGTTTAAAGCTTACTTCGAGCATGGTTGTCTTTTTTTCTAAAACAACATCTACTTTTATATCGCAGTGCTCAAATTCATCAAAACCAAATTCATCAAAGAACTTCTTACTAATTTGAAAATCAAATTGATGCTTTCCTATTTTTAATCCTATAAAAGGTATTAAATACTCATGGGTACTTTTCATCTCAACAACAATTTTCCTCAAATATTCAGGAGTGCAAAGATATAAAATTATTGCAATTCCAATAATCTTATCAACATTTTTTTGTTTATAATTGCTTTTCCTTTGTTTTTAAGGGGTTTTTACTGATTTCGGCGTGTGATAATCTCGAATTATAGATGTCAATTGCTAAATAAACTGCTTCTCTAAACGAATTATGGTCGGCAATTCCCTTTCCGGCAATGTCAAAAGCGGTTCCATGATCGGGAGAAGTTCTAATTTTATTTAATCCGGCAGTATAATTTACTCCGTTTCCAAAAGACAATGTTTTAAAAGGAATTAATCCTTGATCATGATAGGTTGCAATAACCGCATCATATTTTTCATATTGTCCACTTCCAAAAAATCCATCGGCAGGAAAAGGTCCAAAAACCATTTTTCCTTTATCAAATAGTTTTTTAATGGTTGGTTTTAAAACTTTGTCATCTTCATTTCCAATAACTCCGTTATCACCTGCGTGAGGATTTAAAGCCAAAACTGCTATTTTTGGTTTATTGATGCTGAAATCTTGAACCAACGTTTGGTGAATAACATTTATTTTTTTGATGATTAATTCTTCGGTTAATTTTTTTGCAACTTCGTTTACTGGAATATGATCGGTCATTAAACCTACTCTTAAATTGTCTTGAACCATAAGCATTAGAGCATCACCTTCAAGTTCTTTGTCAAGATAATCGGTATGTCCAGGAAATTTAAAGTCATCCGATTGAATATTGTATTTATTAATTGGAGCTGTAACTAAAACGTCAATCTGATTTTCTTTCAAAGCTTTTGTAGCAGCAACAAATGATTTTATGGCATATTTTCCAACATTGTCATCGTTTTTACCAAAATTCAAATCAACGCCTTCTCGCCAAACGTTTAGAACATTTATTTTTCCAATTACAATTTGGTCAAGTTTGTCAATACCGTGTAATTGCGCTGTTAATTCTAGATTTTTTTTTATAAATGAAAGGATTTTTACATTAGCAAAAATTACAGGCGTACACAATTCCAACATTCTTGTATCTTCGAATGTTTTCAGAATGATTTCACTTCCAATACCATTTAAATCTCCAACTGAAATCCCTACAATTATATTTTCTGCTTTTTTCATATGAAAGGCAAATTATTTATCGCTAATTTTGAGGTGCAAATTTAGTAAAATAAAAGACAATGTTTACAGGAATTATTGAAACACTCGGAATTATAAAAGATATTCAAAAAGAAGGCGATAATCTCAACATCACAATAACTTCTTCAATAACCAATGAATTAAAAATTGACCAAAGTGTTTCCCACAATGGTGTTTGTTTGACAGTTGTAGCAATTTTAGACGATGAATATACAGTTACAGCAATTAAAGAAACGATTATAAAAACCAATTTATCCGATTGGAAAGTTGGAGATATTGTAAATCTTGAACGAGCAATGAAATTAGGCGATAGACTTGACGGACATATTGTTCAAGGTCATATAGATCAAACCGGTGAATGCATTTTTATTGAAGAAGCCAATGGAAGTTGGTATTTTACTTTTAAATATGATAAAAAAAATAGTAATATAACAATAGAAAAAGGTTCGATAACGATAAATGGAGTTAGTTTAACCGTTTTGAATTCAAAAGACGATGAATTTAGCGTGGCAATAATTCCATATACTTTTGAGCATACAAATTTTAAAAATTTTACAATTGGAACTAAAATTAATTTAGAATTTGATGTAATAGGTAAGTACATCTCTAGGTTAACTTCTTTGTACAAATAAAAAAGCTTCAAATTATTTTGAAGCTTTTTTTCTTAAACTTATATTTTTTCTTAATTTATAATAACCAAATATTAAAGATGATATTGTTAAAATCCATATTGAACCGTCTATTGGCGTACCTGGCGGTGGCGGAGGTAATCCAGGAGCAGGTGGATTTGGTGCTGCAAAAACGCAGAAACAAGGTAGCAAAAATACTACAAAGCAAAATATTGATTTCTTAGGGACAATTCTCATAGGCCGTAAAAGTATAAAAAAAATCTAATCGTCAAAATAAATTATTAGTTTTATAAAATAAATTGATGAAAATTTAATTTACAATTACATTTGTTTTTGTTAAGAAATTAAAATTTTATCAAAAAATAAAACATTATTTAATTTCAATAAACGTTTTTTTTTGCATTCTGGTTTTTTTTAAATCAAAAAACCTCAAATTTTGAGGTTTTTTGATTGTGGTCCCACTTGGGCTCGAACCAAGGACCACCTGATTATGAGTCAGGTGCTCTAACCAACTGAGCTATAGGACCTGTTTTGAGTTTGCAATATTACTACTATTTTTTATTCGATGCAACTATTTTTATTGTATTTCTTGGCAAAGTTCAATTAAAACGCCATTTGTGCCTTTAGGATGCAAGAAAGCAACCAATTTATTGTCTGCGCCTTTTTTTGGAATTTCGTTTAAAATGGTGAAACCTTCTTTTTTTAATCGTTCGATTTCTAAAATGATATCTTCTACGTCAAAAGCGATGTGGTGAATGCCTTCACCCTTTTTTTCTATGAACTTGGCTATTGGGCTGTTTTCGTTTGTAGCTTCGAGGAGTTCGATTTTGTTTGGACCGTTCATGAAAAATGAAGTTTTTACACCTTCGCTGGCAACTTCTTCTTCCTTGTAAGGTGGATTTCCGAATAGTTTTTCAAATAGCAAATTGGATGTTTTCAAATTTTTTACGGCTATTCCTACATGTTCTATTTTTCTCATGATTTTTTCTTTAACCGCAAAGTTCGCAAAGTTTTTTACAAAGTTCACAAATTGGCTATGGTTTTTTATTTAGCCCCGATTGTAGTGGAAATCAACTTTGTTTAAGTTGAAAACTTTGACAAAGTTATTGTAACGGAAAGCGGGAAAATGGTTTGTAAATTTACCAAAAGTTTTGCTCCTAAAGATTATGAAACTTTAAAATTGTATTTTTGCACGATGGAAACGAATAGACAGAAAAAAATTGGCAGTGTGCTTCAAAAGGATTTGGTAGATATTCTGCAAGGTGAAGTGCGTAAAAATGGAATTACGAATTTGGTAATTTCGGTTTCAAAAGTGAGTGTGACGACTGATTTATCTATTGCGAAGGTATATTTGAGTGTTTTTCCACAGGATAAAGCTAAGGATTTGCTGGAAGCGGTGAAAACCAATGCGCCGTTGATTAAACATGATTTGGCGCAGCGCGTGAAACTTCAGTTGAGAAAAGTTCCAAATTTGGCTTTTTATATTGATGATTCATTGGATTATATTGAAAAGATTGATAATGCTTTGTCGGGCAAAGAAAATCCTATTGAAAATAGAGAACTTTTAGAAAAACGCAAGAAATTTTAAGTTGAATTTTCCGCTTTACATAGCCAAACGCTACCTTTTTAGTAAGAGTAAAAATAATGCTATCAATATAATTACCGGAATTGCTTCGGTAGGAATTATTGTGGGTACGATGGCTTTGTTTGTGGTTTTGTCTGTTTTTAGCGGTTTGCGAGATTTTAGTTTGTCTTTTTCTAATGATTTTGATCCGGATTTAAAGGTAAATCCTGTTTCGGGTAAATGGTTTTATGTTTCGGCAAATCAAGAGAACGAAATTAAAAAAATTGACGGTGTTGTTTCTTACAGTAAAGTGATTGAGGAACGAGTGCTTTTTTATTTTGATGGAAAAGAACAAGTAACTTACCTGAAAGGTGTTGACGAAAATTTTACCAAAACCAATCTTGTTGCCGATAATCTTTTTAACGGTCAATGGTTGCTAAAAGATACGTACCAAGTAGTTGTTGGTTATGGAATTTCCGAGAAACTATCGCTTGGACTTTTTGACTTTAATAATCCGTTTGAGGTTTATGTTCCCAAAAAAGGAAAAGGCGTTATTGAAAGCGAAGCCGAAGCTTTTAATAAATCGGCGTTGATTCCAGTTGGGATTTATGATATTAGCGATGATTTAAACAATAAATATGTTTTTTGTGATTTGTCTTTAACGCAAGAATTGTTGGAATATAAACCAAACCAAGTTTCGGGGATTGAAATCAAAACAAAACCTGATGGTAACGAAAGCAAAATTATTGAACAAATAAACACCATTTTTGAAGGAAAAACCGAAGTAAGAAACCGAGCACAACAGAATGCTACTTTGTATAAAATGTTGAATACCGAAAATATTGCGGTCTATTTAATCTTTACATTAGTAATTATCATTGCGCTTTTCAATTTAATTGGCGCTTTGATTATGATGATTTTGGATAAAAAATCCAATTTGAAAACGTTGTTCAATTTGGGTTCTGAGATACAAGATTTGAAGAAAATATTTCTGCTCCAAGGAACGTTGCTTAGCGTTTTTGGTGGAATTTTTGGATTGGTTTTAGGTATTATAATTGTGTTAATCCAACAGAAATTCCAACTGATTATGATTACCCAAACCTTACCTTATCCAGTAGTTTTTGGATTTAAAAATGTAGTAATTGTTTTTTTAACAATAGTTATCCTCGGATTTTTGGCAAGTTTAATTGCAAGTAGTCGTGTTTCCAAGAAGTTATTGGATTAAAATACCTGATAATTAGCGTAAACTTCTTGAATTTCGTCCAAAGCTTTAAACAACTCTTCAGGGTTTTCAAGTGTTACCAATTTTAAACGATGTTCTTTAAAGTTAGAAATTCCTTTGAAATAATTGGTGTAATGACGACGCATTTCAACAATTCCAACGCGTTCACCTTTCCAATCCATAGACCAAGTTAAATGATTTCTTGCGGCTTCAACTCTATCAGAAATCGTTGGTTTTGCAAGATGTTCGCCTGTGGCAAAATAATGTTTGATTTCGTTAAAAATCCATGGATAACCAATCGCAGCACGACCAATCATCATTCCGTCGAGACCGAATTTATTTTTATATTCTAATGCTTTTTCTGGAGAATCGATATCGCCGTTTCCAAAAATTGGCATCGTAATTCTAGGATTGTTTTTTACGCGTTCAATATGTGTCCAATCGGAATGACCTTTATACATTTGCGCTCGTGTTCGGGCATGAACCGTTAAGGCTTGCACACCAATATCTTGCAAACGCTCGGCAACCTCATCAATATTAATCGAATTTTCATCCCAACCCAAACGAGTTTTTACTGTAACAGGAAGATTTGTTCCTTTAATAACTGCTTTTGTCAATCGAACCATTAAATCTACATCTTTCAAAACGCCTGCGCCTGCGCCTTTGCACACCACTTTTTTTACAGGACAACCAAAATTAATATCTACCAAATCGGGCTGAACGGCATCTACAATTCGAGACGACATTTCCATAGCTTCTTCATCGCCGCCAAAAATTTGGATGCCAACTGGTCGTTCATAATCAAAAATATCTAACTTTTGTTTGCTTTTTACTGCATCACGAATCAATCCTTCTGAAGAAATAAATTCAGAGTACATTAAATCGGCACCGTGAAGTTTACACAACCTGCGAAATGGCGGATCGCTTACGTCTTCCATTGGTGCAAGTAATAGCGGAAAATCAGGTAATTCTATGTTGCCTATTTTGGGCATTTTGATGAAATTTTCTGCAAAGATAGAAAAAATTGATTTTACAATTTTTAACTATTAAGAGATTAAGAAGCATTAAGACTTAACTTTTCTTAACTCCATAATGGTTTAAAAAATAATTTCAAAACTTTTACCTTATATTTGCAAATTAATTGCTATTGCCCCGAAGTTTCGGGATTGAACTTGATATTGAACTTGAAGCATGAAACACATTAGAAATTTTTGCATTATTGCACATATTGATCACGGAAAAAGTACGCTTGCCGATAGATTGCTTGGTGCAACACAAACCGTTACAGCTCGTGAAGAAAAAGCACAATTGCTTGACAACATGGATTTGGAACGTGAACGTGGAATTACCATAAAAAGTCATGCTATTCAAATGGAATATACCTATAAAGGTGAAAAATATATTCTGAATTTGATCGATACACCTGGACACGTGGATTTTAGTTATGAAGTTTCACGATCGATTGCGGCTTGTGAAGGTGCGCTTTTGATTGTAGATGCCGCACAAAGTATTCAGGCTCAAACGATTTCCAATTTGTATTTGGCTTTAGAAAATGATTTGGAAATTATTCCGGTTTTGAACAAAGTAGATTTACCAAGTGCGAATCCCGAAGAAGTAAGCGATGATATCATTGATTTATTAGGATGTAAATTGGAAGATATTATTCACGCTTCGGGGAAAACCGGTTTTGGCGTGGATAAAATTTTGGAAGCCATTATTGAAAAAGTTCCGGCTCCAAAAGGAAATGTTGACGAACCTTTACAAGCTTTGATTTTTGACTCGCATTATAATCCATTTCGTGGCATTGAAGTTATTTTCCGTGTGAAAAACGGTGAAATTAAAAAAGGTCAAAAGATTAAATTCATGGCAACCGGAAACGAATATTTTGCCGATGAAGTGGGAACTTTAAAATTAAATCAAGTACCAAAAAATGTAATTTCTACAGGTGATGTTGGCTATTTGATTTCGGGAATTAAAGAAGCAAAAGAAGTAAAAGTAGGTGATACGATTACTGATGCCAAAACACCAACAACCAATATGATTACCGGTTTTGAAAACGTAAAACCAATGGTTTTTGCCGGAATTTATCCGGTTGACACCGAAGATTTTGAGGATTTGCGTGCGTCGATGGAAAAATTGCAGTTGAACGATGCTTCGTTAGTATTTGCGGCCGAAAGTTCTGCCGCACTTGGATTTGGTTTCCGTTGTGGTTTCCTTGGAATGTTACATTTGGAAATTATTCAAGAGCGATTGGAGCGTGAATTTGACATGACCGTTATCACGACTGTTCCTAACGTTTCCTATTTGGCTTATACTAAAAAAGAACCAGAAACCGCAATTGTGGTAAATAATCCATCGGATTTGCCTGAACCTTCAAAATTAGATAGAGTTGAAGAACCTTATATCAAAGCAACGATTATTACCAAATCGGATTTTGTGGGTAACGTAATGAGTTTGTGTATTGAAAAACGTGGAATCATAACCAATCAAACCTATTTGACTACCGAAAGAGTAGAATTGAATTTTGATATGCCTTTGGCGGAAATTGTATTCGATTTTTACGACCGATTAAAAACGGTTTCCAAAGGTTACGCCTCGTTTGATTACTCGCCAATTGGAATGAGAGCTTCCAAATTGGTGAAATTAGACGTTTTACTGAATGCACAATCGGTTGATGCGCTTTCGGCTTTGATACACGAAGACAATGCGTATAACATTGGTAAAAAAATGTGTGAAAAACTACGTGAATTAATCCCAAGACAGCAATTTGATATTCCTATTCAAGCGGCAATTGGTGCTAAAATTATTGCACGTGAAACCATCAAAGCATTGCGTAAAGACGTTACTGCAAAATGTTATGGTGGAGATATTTCTCGTAAACGTAAGCTTCTTGAAAAACAGAAAAAAGGTAAAAAAAGAATGCGCCAAGTTGGAAACGTAGAAATTCCGCAAGAAGCATTTATGGCTGTTTTGAAGTTGAATGATTAAGAGGAAAATAGAATAAAGAGAAAAGAATATAGACAAAACCCGATGACGAAAGTTGTTGGGTTTTTTGCAAAAAAAAACAGCCGAGAATTTTCTCGGCTGTTTTAGTTTTTTACATCTTCATTCGGTTGTCATCCGATTGTGTGTCAATCAATTTATTATATGGATCAACGCCGGCTTCGAGCGGTTTTTCGTTGACAATAACTTTGACTTTATTTTCAATTCCGGTGATTTTTACTTTTTTCAAATGCAATTCTTTGTCACGTTTTTTGCCTTTTATAGTTTCTTCAGTAAAGACACCAATTTCGATATAATCGTTCAACGGATATGATTCAGTAGCATATTTTTTTCCTTTTTTGGTTGCTTTCAATGTTTTTCCGTTTCGGTCAGCAAAGATTCGTTTTCCGTCTTTATTGGCTTTGTATTTGCTAACATCAAATTCGATAGTAACTTCATATTTCCCGTTAGGTAATTTTTTAGAAGTTGCTTTGGTTACTTTGTTGTCATATAAAGTAATGGTTTCAAACATATCATTGATGATGTATTTTAAGCTATCTGGCGTTGCTGCTCTTAATTCGTTTACTAATTCGATAGAATTGGTATATGGTGCTTCTTGAAACGCTACTTTTTGAACATATTTTTTCAAGGCATTGTTCATGTTTTTTTCGCCAATATAATCGCTTAAAGCATATAAAACCAGCGAACCTTTGTTGTAATGAATGTATTGTTGATTTTCGTTATACATCAGCGGTTTTTCTTCTTTCCATTCAAAAGTTCGACCTTGTAAATAGTTATCCAAAGCATCTTTTAAGAATCGTCTCATTTGAGGTTTTCCATATTGATGTTCTAAAACTTTTAGCGAACTGTATTCGGATAAACTTTCAGAAAGCAATGTTGCACCTTGAACATTAGCACCAATTACTTGATGTGCCCACCATTGATGCGCAATTTCATGAGAAACTACCGAGAATGGATAATCTACAGCATCAGGATTTTCTTCGTCAACTTTGGCAATAAAACCAATGGCTTCAGAGAAAGGAATAGTATTGGCAAACGATTGTGCAAACGTTCCCATCATGTTTGGAAACTCAATAATTCTAGCTTGTTTGTGTTGATATGGACTAAAATTTTCAGAATAATAAGCCAACGATTTTTTCATCGCATCCATCATTCTGTCTAAATTATATGTATGGTTTTTATGATAGTAAATTTCAAGATTTACATCGTTCCATTTGTCTCTTTTCACTTCATATCTTCCTGAATTGAATGCATAGAAATTCAACATTGGTCGATCCATTTTGTAATGAAAATAGTTTCTACCGTCTTTTTTCCATTGTTTTTGTAAATATCCTGGTGCAATTGCCGTTTGATCATCCGAAGTACTAACGATGGTTTCAAACGTAATCCAATCGGCTTCGTTGGAAATATAGGTGTTCTGTCTTGCAATGCTGTCTGTTGGTAAAGGCATTCGCTCTTTAGGTTTCAGATTGTATTTTTTTCGTACATCATTGTCAAAAAGTTCCACCGATTCTGGATAACCAAAACTTGGGAAAATGCCATTGTTCAAGAATGTTCCATTTTCAATAACCGGTGAACGATCTTTTAGGAATGAGTTTTCTTCATTTTGAACAATAAACGAAACTTTCAAAGTGTCTTTGGGTTGCAATGGTTTGTCCAATTTATAAATGTCAAAATCCATCACAGTATCATTGGAAACCAATTTATTTGATGCTTCAAATTTGATTTCTTTTAGGTTTTTGCCATAATTTATAAACAACGAATCAATCGGTTTGTTGGTTTTGTTGACCATGATGTATTTCACCGTTGCTTTGTAGTTTCGTTCTTTTGGGAAAATTTCCATTGCTACATTTACGTCAACAATTCTAGGTTGCGGATAATGTTCGAATTTTTTATATTTTTTCTCAAAATCAGCACTTTGAACTTCTCTTTCTTGGCTAGAATAGTAAACTTCTTTCTTAGTGTTTTCTCTGTAAAAGCTATAACCTAAAAATAAAAATCCTAATAAAGATGCAATTACTGGAATAGCGATTGGTGCTTTAAATCGAGCAGATACGTTGCGCATTCTTTCTTTTATTCCTGATAAAATTCCTCTTCGCCAGAACAAAAGTGTTAATCCAAAAAGTACAAATCCAAATAACATCCAATAGATTTTATACGCTATAAAATTGTTGATGTTTCCAAAGCCATTCATGTCAGAATAACTGTAATCTGAACCTGAGTTAAAGAAGAAATAAGGTTGTTCAATTCCTATAAAACCTAAAGAATTCCATGCAATTAGAATGACTAATATGGTAAAAAATCCAGCAAGGTAATTTTTGAATAATGATTGAATAAAAAGTGCAAAAAAGATTAATATAATAGAAATTATCAATCTAAAACCAAAGAATTCTTTGATGTATTGCGCGAAATCAAAATCATAAAAGCCATGATAAATTTGGACCAAAACACACGAAATTATTCCGATTACCATAATCAACAACGTCATTTTTACCAAAGCTAAAAACTTAGATAAAAGCAATGACCAGTTTGGAATTGGCGTAGAATCTACCAATAAATTCATTCTACTGGTTGCCGATTGTTGCAATAAAACTCCAGCAAAAAGATAAATCAATATTTTGCTAAAAAAGTCAATATTTCCGCCAATCGCTTGAATTACTTTCCACGTTACAGGATAAGTTAGTGTTCCAAAAAGTTCTTGACCTAGCGTAAATCCAGAAATAATGATGAAAAGCATCAAAATTGCCATTACCGAGATAAAAACCCAGTTTTTGGTAATTGATTTAAACTCAAAATCGGATAAATTCCAAGAAGTTTTTAGGTTTTGTAAAAATGAATAATCGTATTTTACTTTTGGCAAATCGATTTTTACAATACTTCCAAAGTTGTTTTTTACAACGCGTTCTGCTTTTTTCTTTTTTCCCAAAGTTATTGGCGAATGTGAAAATGAAAATGCAAAATACAAGCCAACAAAAATCAATGCCGAAACACCAAGCCAAATCAATCGGTTGTAAACAATTACATCCGCAAAAGGAAGATCGAGCGTGTTTTGTTCTTCATTTGTCCAATATTTGGTAACATAATTCAAAGCATCGCCACCAAAAGGTTCAATTAATGCTGCAGCATATAAATTTTCCATATTGTTGGTAAGATTGCTTATCAACGCTTGTATAAGAAAAAGAACAATTACAAATATAAATCCGATATAGACATTTCGAGTAAGTGTAACCAATGCAAAAATGATTACTCCAGCAAAAATGATGTTCGGAACAACAAAAATGATATAAGCCTGAAAATAGGACCAAAGATTGATTGGACCTAAAATGTCCTGATTGGCAAATGGTAAAACGGTTGCAAACAAAAATCCTAATCCTACCGAAAACGTAATGATAATCGTGATTGTTAATCCGCTTAAAAACTTGCTCAATAAATAGCTTAACTTATTAAACGGATAAGAAAATAATACGGTATGCATATTGTATTTAAAATCCCGATAAACCGTTGCACCAATGATTGTTGGCACAATAAAGTAGACCAATTGCGACATTCCGGCAATCATTCCGTTGATGGCTAATGGCGAATTTGCGATGGTATTTGATGAGGTTGTAACCGTAAAACTATCAAAATAACCAACAGCTCCGGCCATTATAAAAAACGAAAACAGGAAAAGAACCGCAAAATAGATGTAAAAAGAAAGGTTTCTAAACCATCTTTTAAATTCAAATGAAAATATGGTAGAAAACATAATTAGTTATCTTTTTTTAAGGTTACAAAATAAACATCTTCCAAATGTGGCGTTGCTTGAACAAAAGTTTCATCGGGTTTAGTTTCACTAAAAACTCTGATGTTTAGTGTGTTGTCTTGGTTGTAATTTGAAGAAATAATATTGAATTCTTTCTCAAATTTTTCCAATTCGTCGCGTTCTACAATTCGCATCCAAATTTTTCCTTCCAATTCTTTTGTAGCTTCGGTTGGAGTTCCACGATACAATATTTTTCCACCGTTAAGAATTGCCAAATCATTACAAAGTTCTTTTACGTCATCCACAATGTGAGTAGAAAAAATTACAGTGTGATTGGTACCAATTTCACGTAAAACATTCAAAAATCGGTGTCTTTCTGCTGGATCCAAACCAGCGGTTGGTTCGTCAACAATAATCAGTTTTGGATTGTTTAAAAGCAATTGTGCAATTCCAAAACGTTGTTTCATTCCACCAGAATAACCGCTAACGCTTTTTTTGCGAACCTCCCAAAGATTGGTTACTTCAAGGACTTGTTTTACAATAGCTTTTCTATCATTTGAAGAAGAAATTCCTTTTAACTGCGCAAAATAGTCCAACAATCGTTCCGCAGACATATTAGGATAAACACCAAATTCTTGAGGCAAATAACCTAGAACTTTTCGCAATGCATTTTGATCTTCCAGAACATTGATTTCATCAAAAGAAATACTTCCTGAGTCGGGTTTTTGTATGGTAGCAATCGTTCGCATTAAAGATGATTTTCCGGCACCATTTGGACCAAGGAGTCCGAACATTCCAGTTCCTATTTCAAGATTGAGATTGTCTAATGCTTTAACGCCATTGGAATACGTTTTTGTTAAGTTGGCTATTTGAAGTTTCATATTTTGGTATTTATGTTTTTAAAGATTATTTATCACTATTGGTTACAGTTTTGTGTAAAAAGTTACATTATTTCCAAATATAACAAGTATTGACCAATTTTAATTAAATTTTTAGTACCAAAAATCCTTTGTACCTTTGTTGTTTTTAAATTAAACAATATGCTAGAAGATAAAACCCCGCAACGAACGCAATTGTCACAATTAGGCGAATTTGGATTGATTGATCATTTAACTAAAAATTTTGATGTAAAAAACGCCTCAACACTAAAAAGTATTGGTGATGATGCTGCTGTTTTGGATTTTGGAACAAAAAAAGCAGTCGTTTCTACGGATTTATTAATTGAAGGAGTTCATTTTGATTTGGCGTATATGCCGTTGCGACATTTGGGTTACAAAGCAGTAGTAGTCAATCTTTCTGATATTTGTGCAATGAATGCTAAACCAACTCAGATAACCGTTTCTGTTGCGGTTTCTAATCGTTTTCCGTTGGAAGCTTTAGAGGAACTTTTTGACGGAATAACTTTGGCGGCAAAAGTATATAATATCGATGTTATTGGTGGCGATACAACTTCGTCTCAAAAAGGTTTGATTATTTCGATTACAGCAATTGGCGAAGCTAATGAAGATGAAATTGTGTACAGAAATGGTGCAAAAGAAGGCGATTTGTTGATTGTAACTGGAGATTTAGGTTCGGCTTATATGGGTTTGCAGGTTTTGGAACGTGAAAAGCAAGTTTTTCAAGTAAATCCAAATAATCAACCTGATTTAGATGCGTATACTTATTTGATTGAACGTCAGTTAAAACCCGAAGCTCGAACAGATATCAGAGAACTTTTGGAGCAATTAAATGTAAAACCAACGTCGATGATTGATGTTTCGGACGGATTGTCATCTGAAATACTTCATATTTGTAAGCAAAGTAAAGTTGGGTGTAATCTATACGAAGAAAAAATTCCAGTTGATCCGCAGTTTATCAATGTTTGCGAAGAATTTAATATCGATTCTACTACGATTGCAATTAATGGCGGCGAAGATTACGAATTATTGTTTACCATTGCTTTGGATGATTTTGATAAAATAAAAGCCAATCCAAATTTTACGGTTGTTGGTCATATTGTAAAAGAAGAGGAAAGTTCGCATTTAATTACGAGAGCAAATACCAAAATTCCACTGAAAGCTCGTGGTTGGAATGCTTTGGAAGAATAGATTTTCAGCAATCTAAATAATTCCTCTTAATCGGGCTAATTTTACTAATTCGATGTGAGTCGCGCCTTTTATATTGAAAAGTTCTTTTAAACGCTCAATTCTAAACTCGATAATGTCAACTTTTAGCGGAACGTGTCGCGTGATTTGTTGTGATTCAAATCCGTTAGAAAGATGAACTAAAATTTGTTTGTCGAGCGAATCAAGTTCTAAAATATTAAAATCTGATTGTCCAAACATCGTTACAACAGTTTGGCTGTAATATTTCTCGTTTTTTAGAATTTTGTCTAAAGCAAAAATCAATTCGTTGAAAGTAATGTCGTTTTTAATAACCAATCCGTTTGGATTTACGTTTTTGATGATGGAATTTATTTTGTCAAATTCAACGTGCATCGTTAGCAGAATAATTCGGCATTCAGGCATTCTTTCGGTCATTAGCTTTGCTAAATCTTCACCAGAATGAATGTTTTTTTCGGCATATTCGGGCATACTGACATCGAACATTGCTAAATGAAAGTCGTTGTTTTCGTCAGTAATTAACTCATAACCTGTTTTACAATCATTTGCTTGGGTTACAATGAATTCTATACCTTGTTCGCTGTATTTATTCAATGCGTTTTTATATGCTTGAATAATAAACGGATGATCATCTACGATTAATACGTTAACGGGATTTTTGCTGTCCATATTTTTTTATTCTAAAGGTATATTAAGAGTGATTTTTGTGCCGTTTTCTTTACTTGAATTGATGTCTAGCTTTCCGTTGCAATCAATGGCACGTGAAATCATATTTTGCATTCCAATTCCTTTACTTTTCTTAGATACGTCAAATCCAATTCCATCATCTTCGATAGAAATGTGTAATTCGTTGTTTTCTTTTCTAAAGTTTACAGTAATGGTATTGGCTTTTGCATACTTGTTGATGTTTTGTAAACCTTCTTGTAAAATTCTGAAAACGTTTATTTTAATATTATTTTTAACTAAATCCCATTTGATTGAACTGTCCATAAAATAAGTCAGCTTTGCCGAGTGAGTTGCAGTTTGTTCTTCAAATAAATTGGTTGTAATGGAAACAAAGTTATTAATTAAATCTTGTTTTTCACGGCTAAGGTCATGCGAAATTTCACGAATGTCTTGTTCGATTTCTTTTAACTCATTCAAATATTCTAATCTTTTCTTCACAGATTCTGGATCGTCCAAATGATTGATACTATCTAGATTTAGTCTTGCGCCAAACATTCGGCTTAAAATTCCATCGTGAAGATCGCGGGCAATTTTCTTTTTTTCAATTTCTCTACTTTGATCAATGACATCTTGTTGCGCCATTAATAGATTGTATATTTCTTCGTTAGCTCTTTGTTGTGCTTGCTTGAACATTAATTCTTTGGTTCTCGCGCGTTGTGCTCTAACAACAAATAGCATCGATAATAAAAAAACTACGCCAATAAAAGTATATAAAAGACTTCTGTTTTTGTCTTCTAAAATATCTTTTTCTTTAATAATTTCGTCGGTTTCAAGCTGGATACGTGCAAATTTTTCCTGGGATAAAATTTCAACATTTCGAATGCTATCGCTTAATCGAATATATTCTTTAGAATAAGTGGAAGCGTTTTGAACGTCAATAATTGATGCTTGTTTAAGTGCGGCGATATAATCTCTATGCGTTTTTTTCTTTTTGGCTATAAATAAAGCTTCTGTTATTTCTTTTTTTGCGTTCGATGTATCTTTTATTTGTCGATAATATTCAGAAAGATGTACTTTACTTAGTACAATTAAGTTGTAATATTTTAATTCTTCTCTAATTTTTAAGGATTCTAAGAAAAGCTTTAACGCTTCATCTAAATTCCCTGTTTTTAAATACGAATAGCCTAGATTGTCGATTAGTAAACTGTAGAGTTCAGGATCTTCACTTTTAATAGATTTGTTTTTTAATGCGGTTTTAAAAAAATCTATTGATTTTTTATAATCTTCTTTTTTTTGATAAGACAAACCAATGTTGTTTAGACAGGTTTCTTTATTGAATTCACCTAATAAATTGTTGTTGTTTTTAATAATTTCTAATCCGTTGTTGAAGTATTTTATTGCTTTGTCAAAATCTTTGGTTTCCATTGATGTTAAACCCATCATCACAGAAATAGCATATAGGCTAGCAATTTCATTATTCTTTTTTGAAATTAAATAAGCACTGTTTAATGCTTTATCAGCGCCAGTATAATCACCAGTGTCAAATTGTATTAAACTTCTATTTATTAAGACTAACGACAGGCCATCGTTGTTTTTTATTTTTTTTAAGATTTTTTCAGCTTCCGTATAATGAATAAACGAACTGTCATAATTTGGAAGATTTTTATAATAATTTCCTTTGCTTCTGTGTATCTGTGCTAAATAAAAACTGTCTTTTGCTTTTGTAGATAGTGTGGTTAATAAATTAGCAGATTCCAAAAAATCTTCAGAAAAATTATTTTTATATAATTCTTTGGTCAATTCAAACAATTTACTTCTAGTGATAGAATCGTTTGTTTGGTTTTTTAGAATAGAGAAAGATTTTTTGTAGTATTTTAATTTTTCAGATTGCTTTATGTTTTTCTTTTGTGCTTTGTCTAAATAAATAGACGAGCTATCATTTGTACTTTTTTCAACTAGTTTGTTTCCTTTGGTGTTATCACAACCAAAAGGTATAAGAAAAAAGAATAAAAAATAGAAATAGTTTTTCAAAGCAAAAAATATTTCTCAAATATAGTAAAAGACAATTAAAAAAGCCACCTTAAAAAGATGGCTTTGAATATATATGTTAAATAGAATAGTATTTTACCACTCAGGAACAACTGGTTTCTTTCCGCCAGATGTATATTCTGGAACAACTGGTTTCTTTCCACCAGAAGTAAATTCAGGAACAACTGGTTTTTTTCCACCAGATGTAAATTCAGGAACAACTGGTTTTTTTCCACCAGAAGCGAATTCAGGAACAACTGGTTTTTTTCCACCTGATTCAATTGGAGTTGTGAATGACGTAACTACTAACAATAATGCTAATAATCCGAATGTTGATACTAATTTTTTCATAATTTGAGACTTTATAGTTTGTGTTTAACTTTCTGTTTCAGTGTGTTCCTTGTTAATCGATTTGAGGCAAGTAGGACACTTTCACGATGTAAAACTAAAAAGGATATGCTTCTTAAGCCTTATGAAATCAGGTGTTTATGGTAGAATACACTCGTTTGATAGTGAATGATATCCAAATACGAGTGAATGGTTTTTGAGTTTTTTCTTTTTTGTATCAAAATTTGACTCGTATAGGTGTTTTTTCGTGTGTTTCTGACTCGATTTTTTTGTTGTCGAGTATCGGGAGTTTAAAAAATAAAGTGGTCTTAAATCGAATCTAAAGTGGTTTTTGAGAATCGTTTGAGAATGCTTACTAAAATTTTAAGCCCTTTTTACTATTGAAACTTGCTAAATAAAGTTGTTGAAAATAGTTGAATAGAATGATTAGAATAAATCAAGTTTAAGTTTTGATTTATTTTGGGTAGAGTTTTAAATAAGGTTTTGAAAAATGTTGTTGAATAACAAAATGTTTTTCAGGAGAATTATATTTCTAAGTAGTTTCCAGAAGCAATATTGTGAATTATTAATTCTACATTATCTCTATAAGATTTAGAGAAAGGAAGTTTGATAGTAGAGTTTTTTATAAAACAAACTGAATTACCAGTGTGAATTCTAGAAACGTGATTTATACTAATAATATAACTGTTGTGAATTCTCAAAAATTGATTGGTTGGTAAAACGTTTTCAAAATGTTTCAACGTTTTAAATGCCGTAACCATTTCACCATCTTTTAAATGAATGTCGGTTGAATTATTATCAGCTTCAAGGTAAAGAACATCTCTCGAATCGATGTAACGATAATCACCATAAGATTTAACGCAAATAATTAAAGGTTGTTCATGTTGAACGATTATTTTTTTAGCTTCTAAAATCTGAACTTCTTTGTCTTGTTGCTCTTGTTCTTCTGTTGTAACTTCTTCGTCTTGCTCTTCTTCTACAGTTTCAGTTTCTTGATTGTTTTCTTCAATTTCAGTAGTTTCAGCATTTTCTTCCAGAACTTCTTCAGTAATATTGGTTGTGATTTCTTCTAAAGTTTCTTCGGTTTCCGTTTGAATTTCTTCTTCATCAATTACAAGATTTTCTTCAAAAACACTTTCATCATCGGATACAAAATGTTCTGCAATTTCTTCTTCTTCTTCTTCAATAGTTGTTTCTAATTCTTCTACTGGTTTTTCTTCTGAAGGAATTTCGATTTGAGTTTCATTTGTTAAAACAGTTTCTACTACATTTTGTGCTACTGAAACTACATTTTGAGTTGGAATAACTACACTATTAGCAGTTATTGACTTTTCAAATTTTAGTATTGATTTTCTAAAATCATTGATGTTTAGTGGTTTTATCAAATAATCGGCAACGCCAAATTCCATTGCTTTAAAAATCATTTCTTGTGAACTGGTTATCACAATAATTTTTGGAACTACGGTTAAATAGCGATACAATTCGTTGATTAATGCTAAGGAAAGATTGCTTTCTTTTTTCTCAGGATTGATTTCTAGGAAAACTAAACTTGGTTGTTGTTCTAAAATTAAGTTTAGCGCATCGTCATAATTATTTGCATAGCCAACAAAAGTCAAATTCTCAAATCGCATAGCGTTTGCTTGCGTTTTCAAGATGCTTTCGTGGTTGTCGTCAACAATTATGTATTTATGCTTCATTAATGTTTTTCCAAACTTTATTTTAGAAAACATTAATAGTATTAGGTTTTGGATAGGTTTTGGGGACCAAAGTTTGGAAGTTTATTTCCAAACGGGATGTAAAGATGAATTATAAATATCTTTGTTAAAAATAAAAACGATGATTAACTTAAATTGTCGTTTAAGTTATTTAACTGTTAAAAAACGTTAAAAAAAACATTTTTTAAATCGTGTTATAACAAAAAAAGCTTCCCAAATTGAGAAGCCTTTTCGTAAGAAATTAATACATGAATTACATTTTCATTAACCAGTTTCTAACCGAAACTTCGTTGTTAATGATATTTCTTAATTCTGAAATAGCAACTCTATCTTGCTTCATAGAATCTCTATGACGAATAGTTACTGTTTTATCTTCAAGTGTTTGGTGATCAACCGTGATGCAGAAAGGTGTTCCTAATGCATCTTGACGACGGTAACGTCTTCCAACAGCATCTTTTTCATCATAAGCTACATTGAAATCCCATTTTAAATCGTCGATGATGCTTTGAGCCACTTCTGGCAAACCGTCTTTTTTAACTAATGGTAAAACGGCTGCTTTGGTTGGTGCTAAAACCGATGGCAAAGCTAGAACTGTTCTTGTTGAACCATCTTCTAGTGTTTCTTCTTTTAATGATGTCGCAAAAACCGCCAAGAACATTCTGTCCAATCCAACCGAAGTTTCCACTACGTAAGGAACATAATTCGAATTGGTTTCGTTGTCGAAATACTGTAGTTTTTTGCCTGAATATTGTTCGTGTGCTTTTAAATCGAAATCGGTTCTTGAGTGAATTCCTTCTAATTCTTTGAAACCAAAAGGGAAATTAAACTCAATATCAGCTGCTGCGTTAGCATAATGTGCTAATTTTTCGTGGTCGTGGAAACGATAGTTTTGCTTGCCTAAACCTAATGACAAATGCCAGTTTAAACGAGTTGTTTTCCAGTATTCGTACCATTTCATTTCTTCGCCTGGTTTTACAAAGAATTGCATTTCCATTTGTTCAAATTCACGCATACGGAAAATGAATTGTCTTGCTACGATTTCGTTACGGAATGCTTTACCGGTTTGTGCAATTCCAAACGGAATTTTCATTCTACCCGTTTTTTGTACGTTTAAGAAATTAACAAAAATTCCTTGTGCGGTTTCTGGACGAAGGTATAAATCCATCGCATTTTCGGCAGAAGCTCCGAGTTTTGTACCAAACATTAGGTTGAATTGTTTTACTTCTGTCCAATTGGTCGTGCCAGAAACAGGACATACAATTCCTAAGTCAACAATCAATTGTCTAAATCCTTCCAAATCACCATCGGCTTGTACTTGAGCTAAACGAGTTGATATCTCATCTATTTGATTTTGGCGTCTAACAACATTAGGATTTGTCTCTCTAAATTGTTTTTCGTCAAAAGCATCACCAAATCTTTTTTGGGCTTTTTCTATTTCGGCGTTGATTTTAACATTGATTTTTTCGCGATGTTCTTCAACAAGAACGTCAGCTCTGTATCTTTTTTTACTGTCTTTGTTGTCAATTAACGGATCGTTGAACGCATCTACGTGACCAGAAGCTTTCCAAGTGGTTGGATGCATCAAGATTGCAGCATCTAGCCCAACTATGTTTTCGTGCATTTGCACCATCGCTTTCCACCAGTATTCGCGGATGTTTTTCTTTAGTTCGACACCGTTTTGTGCGTAGTCGTAAACTGCGCTTAAACCATCATAGATTTCGCTTGACGGAAAAATAAATCCGTATTCTTTTGCGTGCGAAACTACATTCTTAAATAAATCTTCTTGTTTTGCCATAATGGTGCAAAAATATAAAAAGTAGGGTTAAAAAAAGGTTTTGTATGTTTTTTTTGAGGATGAGGTGTTTAAAATTTCTAAAGGTGTAAAATGAGTTGCTAGAGGCACAAAATAAACTGCTAAAAGATATAAATGAATTGCTAAAGCGTGAAAACCTTCTGCTAAAGGATACAAATGAATTACTAAAGGCATAAAAGGTCTTGCTAAAGTTATAAAATGAGCTGCTAAAGGCACAAAATGAGTTGCTAAAAGGTGGAAATGCATTACTAAAACGTGAAAACCTTCTGCTAAAAGATATAAATGAGTTGCTAAAGGCACAAAATGTTCTGCTAAAGGCATGAAATGAATTGCTATAAAAAAACTGCTATCTGATGGTTGAGATAGCAGTTTTGCTGTTTTGTTTCACAGAGTTTCGCGAAGTTTTTTATAGCCACAAATTACACAAATTTTACTTCGTTAATTCGACCTATGGTCTCGGGTCACAAATTGTTTTTAGCTAGAGATTAACACAGTTTTGATTATGGATTTTGGTTTGTGTTTTTTATTAGGTTTAATTTTTTTGATACTTTATTGAAACTGAATTGTTCTTTTTTTGCTTTGTTGTCTTTTAGAAAGTTTGAGGCAATTTTTGAAATGCTTATTGCTTTGTCATAGACTTCATTAAGTGCTGTTATTGCTTCGGCGGTTAGTTCTGGTCTTGTGCTTTTGAAACCTTCTTGAGAGACATCGGCGTTTTTGAGTGTTTCGGCATATGATTTTATGGTTTCTAGTGTTTCTAGGTTTGTTCCTTTGTCTGCGATTTCTTCTTTTAATTCTGCTGTTAGGTTGGTTTTGAATTGATAGAGTAGGTTTATTAGTGCTTCTTGGTCTTTTTTCTGTGCTTGTTTGAAATGGTTTGTATAGCCAAGTTGGTTTAGTATTTCGCTGCGACGCGATGGTGTGTTTTTGAAATCTTGTTCGATTTGGATTTTTACTTCGGTTAGGTCTTTGAGTGCTGGTTGCATTATTTCTAGAACAGTTTGTGTAGCAAGGCGAAGTTGTTTAGCGTTGTCTTGTCCAAGGTAATCTTGTCCGACTTGATTTATTTGTTGTTTTAGGTCTTGGAAGAATGGATCTACCCAAGTGGAACGTTTTGATTGAAGGAATTCTTTGTTTGCAATGGCAGAGTCGATGATTGTTTCGATGGTTACTAGCATGTCAACATCTTTGGTGTTGTAATTTCTTTTTACGGTTTCCATAATTTTTTATTTTTTAAAGTTATTGTATTTAAAACGTAAAAAGATTTAGCTTATTGTAGGTTTAATAGCTAAAAAAATGTTAATTTTTTATAGGTTTTATAAGACGACTATTTTATTATAAAAAAACTCCGCAAAGTCAATAGCGATTTTGCGGAGTTGTTTTGTAGTAAGTTTAATTTGTTTGTGGGTACGAGCGTGACGCTCGCACTAGTTGGTACTAATAATTGAGTTTAACTTGACTAATAATGACTCTCTTTTTTGACTTTTTGCATTTTTCAATCATGAATATTTTTTTTCCATTTTCTTTAAGTAATTTTTTTAATTCTTGTGGAAAATATTGGTTTAAAAAATCATAATCAATAACTATCTTTTGATTAATCATTTTTGAATTGATTTTTTCAGTAGTTTCATTGATGGTTGAAAAAACCATTTCATTAATATAATAAATTTCTTTTCCGTCAAGAATATTTTTATTTTTTAAGACTTTTTTTGAAGTATACTCAGTATCTTCAAATTTTATAAAAACCTCTTCTGCATTTTGGACTTTTAAAAATAAATCATCAAAAAACAAAGAATCCAATGAAATATAGCAATCCAAAAAAAACTTTCTTTTTTCAAAGAATGGATATTTATTTTCAATATAAACATCTGGAGCATAATTTAGAAATTCTAAATATTTATTTTTTTTAAAAACTTTTATGCTATATTCTGAACCATCATTAACTTCAATTTTTTTTCCATCTACTTCGTTGATAGTTAATTCAACTGGATTCAAATTAAATAAAAAATTAAAATTTAATTTTTTATTTAATTCTTTTCGGTTGTACTCCTTTTTTAAGATTATTTGATTTTGTTTTGTTTTATATAATGTTACACTTTTGTTATTTAATTTGATGAATTTATAGTTGTTTAAACTCAATAATGTATCCGATTGATTTAAATCAAAGAGCTCATTGGTAACTTTCGCATTATCATTTTCTTTTTCAAACTTAGAAATCACAAAACTATTGACATCATATTGAGCCAAAACGGAAGTACAAAAAAAGACTAGAAAGAATGATGTTATAATTTTCATATTTTATTGGTTAAATATTGTATTATAAACTGATATATAATAATAACGAAAAAAATCTTCTTATTTTTGCCATAATAGATTTATCTAATTATTCTACACTAATTAGTGTTTTTTTGTCTGCTATTTTTACTTCTCTTAATTTAATTTTAAACCACCCTGTTTCTTCTTTATCTATAATATATAGTTGTTTTTTGCTTATTAGTAGTTTATAAGAAGCTTCGTATCCAAGTGTATTTAAAAATTTGAACTCAACAATATTTTCTTTGTTTTCTTCTAAAAAACTTTTACAAACTTTTTTGTTAGATGCAAATGAATAATGATTCGATAGAAAAATACTTTGTTCAGGTAATGTTTCTAATTCAAACCATAAAATATAATTAAAATTATCTTTATTGATTAAATTATTAGAAGCTCTGGTGATTTTATCTTTTTTGTTAATTACTATATATATTGTATCACTCTTATTTAATATTTTTAATTCTTCTTGTTGTGCATTACAAAATGATGGAGCAATGATTATAATTGATAATAAGATTTTTTTAATGTAAGTATAAATGTCCATAATAATTGTATTGATTATAACTTTGCATCAAAGTTTGATTAATAATTGATATTACATTTCCTTGATTGTCAAAAATACCTATTTCATTTTGAAAGAAATTACAATTTTGTAAACCATTCAATGACAGATTATGATAATAATCATTCCAAACAAATGGTGTTGCCGGAGAATTATTATGTGGTATATGCATGGACAACCCTAACATTGTTGCATTATCTGCTGGCGTAACCAACGAATCCTTAACTTCTGAAAGTATCGTAACCATAGTTGGTATCATGTAGTTATAAATAAAGTTGTGCTGGTTTTGTCCACCATTAAATCCGTTGTATTGCTGGTTTACGACATTGTAAAAATCCATATTGTTTAGATTAGAAATGCTCATTCCTTGTCCTGCATCGCATAGCTTTACATTCAAATAAGCATGAATACATTCATGAATAATGGTTTTTGCTATTTCCATTTTATTTTTGCTTAATAAATATTGTGGTGAAATAGTTATTAGGTTAAGTGTTGGGTTTTCAAGGTCAGTATCTGTATTTCCATTTGCACCGTTGGGCACAGCTCCAATTTTAAATTTAACGTTAAATCTATCATTATTTTGAAATAAATCTATGAATAGTTCTTTAAATTTAGGTGATTTCATTAATTCTTCATATACTAAATTAAACTTTGCGCCTTCTGGCGTAGAAGCATCTATTGAACTCATATCAACAAATGCTGGAGATTTTGCAGAAGCATTTATATCTAGTTTTAATTCAGGGTTTAAAAGCATTTGAACTAGTATTTCTCTACCAAAATTCCTTACAACAGTATTATTTATATTTTCAGGTCTATTGATATAAGCAATAATATCTCTATAAGTTTCTTTATTCGACTCATTTTCAGTTGCCCATTGTTGCTGGCTTACAGACAATCCATGCCAAAATTCAGCTGCGTTTTTTGCTTGTTGGTATTTTTTACTTCCTAGTTCATACATATTTGGGTCAAAAATGTAACCACTAGGATCACTTAATCCGCTTCCTGAGCCAATACTACCTCCGCCACTACTTCCGGGAAGTACGTAAAGTGGTTGAACAATATCATTTCCATTACAGACTGCAAAAAAAATTAATTTTAAGCAATCTGCGCATTTGTCGCACTCAATTCTACATTTCACTGAGTTAGGATCGATACATCTAACTACGTTGTAGGCAATAATATTGCAGTCTTGTTGCACTCTTGACGCATAAACTTGTCTAATACTGCCTTCAAATTCATTATCAATACCTGCTAGAAGTTTGTCAAAGTTTTCATCAGTGGGAATTAATTCAATAATCGATGTTTCCCAATTGCCATCATGGTTATAAACAACGAGGTTGAAGATACTTTTACTGGTTACAATTTTAGGTACAATATTGAAAGTATAACTTATTTTGTTTTCTACTACAACTTGTTTTATGTAGTCAAAATTGATGTCAAAATCACTCAACTCATAACTTCCATCTGCATTTCGATATGCAATAGTATTATCTTTTGGAATTTTAAAGGTTTTACTAAAATTGTGTAATCCGGTATTTCTTTTGAATTCTTCAATGGAAACTGTTTTGTTTTTTGTTACTGGTTTTGAACCTTGATGATACAAATCATCACTACAACTACTCAGCATAATTGTGAAAAGGGCAATTACTAGAAATTGGATTTTTTTAATGTGTTGCTTCATAAAATAAATTGGTTTTTGGTTGGCACTAAACTTTTTTAAAAGTAATAAGAACAATTTGATTGTATCTGCGTATAAATAAGTATTTTCTAAGTTATCCAAAGCTAAAAAATTAAAATTTAATAGCGATATTTTTCTTGTGTTTTGTTTTCACTACAGATACTAATAATCCAAATGAGATGCTTCCTTCGTCAGCATCACTAACATTGTATTTTAAGATATCAACCAAAGTTTTATAAAACTTTGGTTGATATAAATAAAAGTATTAATTATTTAGCTGTTTTATCTTTAAGTTCTTTCTTAAAGAATAGGAAATATATCAAAACTAAACTTAAGATTAAGTAAATTGTTGTGGGAATTGTAAAATACCAATAACTTAAAAATATTATTTTAAAGATGTAAAGTAAATATAAATACTGAATTATGATGCAAATGAGAATTTGCATTTTTTTTTCTATAAACACAAACACAAAACTAACTATAACAAATACAGCTATTATGGTATTATAGTCTATATTTAATTTTAGTCCATCTTTAGGAAAATATTCGAAAATTTGTAATATCATAACTAATAAGATACCTCCGTTTGGTGCAGTTATTTTACCAATAGGAACCATAATTGCTAAAAAAATAATTAACATAGCTATTTTTAAATATATTATCTTCATATCAATTTGAATTATTTGATGGAGCTGTTCCTCCTGTTGTATTTTTAATTGCTCCATTTAGTAATGGAAAGTTCTAATTGTTTGAATTAGATT
>NZ_JACTAC010000079.1 GCF_014486675.1 Flavobacterium macrobrachii | reverse complement strand
AACAATTTTAAACTGTTGATTTTCAAATAATTAAACCCTTAACTTAATGACATTGCGCGAAACCCTTTGCGTGGCATTTCATATCCACAAACAATTTCAAACTACTTCCAAACTATTTTACTATATTTGGAGGAAGGATAGTGATGTTTTTTCACAGTCTGATGCTGTGAGCTATTTTAGCTCGACGAAACGCTTAAGAAATAATAATCCAATTTAACACTAAATATTATGAAAAACTTTTTTAAAACAACTTTATATTTATTTGCTTTTGCTTTGGCTGGTGTTTTGTTCCAAATCAGTTGTTCTAACTCAGAAAACTCAGTTCCACAAAATTCTAACAATCAATTGAATAAAATTATTTATTCTAAACAAGTTGCCTCAGAAATTCAGATTTGGACTTGTAACTATGATGGAACGAATCAAACACAAATTCCAATTGCATTGCCTGCGAATTTGATTGTGAATAATAATAACTCACAAGGAACTCCAAGACTTTCTCCTGATGGACAAACTGTTTTTTTTGTAGCTTTAAATACGACAACAACATTATGGTCAGTTTATTCATGTAATATATCAGGTAATAATTTACAAGAGGTTGTTCCACCTGTATCTAATGCAAATTTAATTATTGGGAATGCAATTTAAAAACAGCTCACAACATCGGTAACTGTTCATAACTTCTCAAAAATAAAAAACACATTATTAATAAAAAAGACCTCTTTTAAAGCGATTTAAAGGAGGTTTATTTTTTAGTTAAAGTTCAAAGTTGTAAAAACTTGATGGCTTATAATTGCATTTTTGAAGTCTATAAAAGCTGTTTTATAAAGCCTAGGTTAATAACTTGGGCTAGAATGGAGCGAAACCCCAGTTTGTACCAATAAACCGTATTCCCGCTATCCGTTTCAATGGCTGCGAGGATTTCTACTACTATCGAGGTTTGTTGGCACGGATTGCAAATCCTCGCTATCGGGGTTTGGATTGCAAATCCTCGCTATCGGGTAAATATTAAAACTTGAGACTGATTTCTCCTTCAGTAATTGAAATTATTTGTCCGTCATCTCCTTTTAGAGTTCCTGAAAATTTTGTAATTAAACTATGATTATTATTAGTTGTAGTTTCAAAAGTCAAATAATTTTCATCGTTAGGATTATATTGCTGATTTATATCAACATAAGTTGATAAAACAATTTTGTTTTTTAAAACCCCATCTTTAACTATTTCGAAATGGAAAGCTTGCGAGTCTTCAAAATCTTCAGAATCAAAGTAAGCTGTAACTCTTGTAGTTGCATTATGCGGAGGTTCATTTGGAACTAGTTCAATATATGTCGACTCACTAACATCAATTATAGTGTAAGCCCTATATATTCCATCAATTTTCATTGATACCATTTTCATTTGAGTTTCTTTGTCTTCATAACAACTTGAGATAATAATTCCTAAAAAACAAAGAAGTAATATTTTTTTCATTTTTGATTAAATGTGTTTCTATATTTATATAGTTTGAAAGTGAGGTTTTCCGTAATGATTGTAATTTTATTTCTAATCCTCCGCTTTAAACTGTTTCATTTCAGCTAGTGGTTCTATAGCAATATAGTTTTTCCAAATGCTAGCATCGTAGGCTTTCAGTTTGATGAAATTGAATTCCTCTTCTTTCATTTTTTCAACATCGGCATGGTCAATTTCGCTTCTGGCAATGTTTAAAAACTCAATTTTCTCTCGTTGGTTGGCTTCTAGTTTTAGGTCAAAAGCTACTACATCTTTCTCTTCATTGGTGAGTTCAATAAACTTCAATGGTCGGTTTAAATAAATGTATTGCCCAGTTTCTTGAGAAACATAATGCAAGTGATAACCATTATCCGAAGGCGATTTTTTGAAGATAATCGTTCCGTTGCTCACATTCTCTAATGTTTTTACACCCAGTAAAAGTTTCATATTAAATCCGCCTTCTTTTTTGCCTTCAGCTAAATTATAATCCACTCGAAGTACAGCAAAATCGCTTTCGGAAATATACAGTTTGCCTAGATATTTGCCTTTGCTTTTTCTTGGTTTAAAACTAACCACATAAATAAACTCGTTATCGCTAGAGTATTTTGCTCCTTCATATTTGTAGTCATACAGTTCATGATTGTCAATAAAATTGAATTTTTGGGTATTCATCATACTGTTTTCAAACATGAACATGGTTAATTGTGTTTTAGCAGAAGATAATCGGGTATTAATTGTTTTGTTTTTCTTTTTGTTGAAGTCTTTTCGAAGCGAAATGGTATCGCGCGAGCCAAACCAACCGCTTTTTACTCGGTAGTATTTTGTAGTGTCTAAATGTGTCAGTAAGATATTAACTGCTGATTTTTCGAGTTCATCCAATGAAACCGCACTATTTTCGTTTTTCAATTTGGTAGCTTTTACTACATCTAGTTTAGTGCTATAAACCATTTTCTCTTTTTGGGTAACAGAATGATAGAAATCACAAAGGATATCGGTATATTCTTTTGGCGGATTGGTTACTAACTTTGAAGTAAAAGCATTTATTTGTTGGTTGGCTTTTTTCAAACCATCTTTAGTAAAACCAGTCGATTTGTCTATTTCAACGTCTAATATTTTTGGAGCAAGATAACTGGATTCTCTGAAGAAGATTTTATCTATTGTTGCTTCTTTCTTGGTGCTGTAATTGGTTTTTAAATTGGCTTTTACATTTGCCATAATCTGCAAAGCGGTTAGTTTTTTTTCATTCAAAGTAACATCGCTAAGTTCAATCATTCCGGGTTGTAGACTAACTTTGTTTTGATTGCGTTTCAGTTCGGCTACGGTAAGTGTTTGGTTAGCATAACCCAAATAAGAAACCAAAAGTTGAACAGCATCATCGCTATTTTTCTCTGAAAGTGTGAAATAACCTTCGGAATTAGAAACTAGATTTTCAGAATTATTGACAATAATATTCGCATACGGAATACTTTCGCCAGTTTGTCCATCAATGATTTTGGCTGTGATACTTTGGCTTACACCTTGCTGCGGAAGAAATGAAAATAAAAAGAATAGGAGTGAAGCGATTTTTGGTAGTTGTTTTGTCATAAGGATTTAAAGATTGAGTTAGGCTTTATATTTTTAATGAAATCAGATTTATTTAACCACAACACTGTCTGGAACTAAAACCGAATAATCGCCGCCGTTTCTAATTACATCGCGAACGATACTCGAACTGATATAAGACGTTTTGGCAGCAGTCAGTAAAAAGACGGTTTCTATTTTGGATAATCTTCGGTTGGTGTGTGCAATGGCTTTTTCAAATTCAAAATCGGCTGGATTTCGAAGTCCACGAAGGATGAAATCGGCGTTTAGTTTTCTACACAAATCAATTGTCAAACCTTCATAGGTAATCACGCTAACCTTTGGTTCGTCTTTAAAAGCTTCTTCGATAAAGCGTTTTCGGTCTTCGAGTGAAAACATATATTTTTTATCGGCATTGATACCAATGGCTACAATCACTTCGTCAAACAACGAAATTCCTCTTTTGATAATGTCAAAATGACCTAGGGTTATTGGGTCAAATGAACCAGGGAAAACGGCTTTTCTTTTCATACTATTATTTATTTAATGCCAATTCCAAAGCGTTAGTGAATAAATCGGTTAGTGAAATTCCAGCTTCTTTGGCTTGCTGCGGAATTAAACTTTCGGTGGTTAAACCCGGAATGGTGTTCATTTCAAGCATGTGTGGTTCGCCATTTACTATGATGAATTCGCTTCTTGAGAAACCAGTCATTTTTAATACTTCGTAGGCTTTTTTGGCAACAGCCGAAACTTTTTCGGTCATTTCAGCAGAAATTCTTGCCGGTGTAATTTCCTGAGATTTGCCTAAATATTTGGCTTCATAATCAAAGAAATCATTCTCAGAAACTATTTCAGTAATAGGTAAAACGGTTGTTTTTCCTTTATAATTAATTACGCCAACCGAAACTTCGGTTCCATCAAGAAAACTTTCAATGATGATTTCGTTGTCTTCTTTATAAGCATTTTCAATAGCTGGAAGGAATTCTTCGGTAGATTTTACTTTGGATATTCCAAAACTTGAACCCGATTTATTTGGTTTTACAAAACAAGGTAAACCAACAGTTTTTAAGATTTCATCTTCGTTAATGGTATCGCCAAGATTTAAATAATAGGAAGTTGCTGTTTTGATTCCATAAGGTTTTAAAACCGACAACAAATCACGTTTGTTGAACGTTAAAGCTGCTTGATAGTAATCGCATGAACTTTGTGGAATTCCTAATAATTCAAAATAGGCTTGCATCAATCCATCTTCGCCTGGCGTTCCGTGAATAGCGTTGAAAACTACATCAAAATTGATTTTTGTTCCGGCAACTTCTACCGAAAAATCATTTTTGTTGATTTGAAATTCGTTGTCATTATCGTCAACATAAACCCATTTTTCTTTAAAAATATGAATTCTATAACCGGTATATTTTGATTTATCTAGAAATTGATAAACAACATTTCCGCTTTTTAGTGATATTTGATATTCACTAGAATAACCGCCCATTATGATGGCAACTTTTTTCATTGGTAGTAAACGTTAAGTTTGTTAATAGTTCAAAACAAAATTATCATTTTTTTTCAAACGAATTACCTTTGATGTTTCTTATATTTGCCTAAATAAAAAATTTATGAGTTTAAGAAAATATTTAACGAGTAAAGTGTTTTTTGCCCAAATGCTTTTTGCAATGGGAGTTGTTGGTGCATTGGCATTTTTATTTTTTAATAGTTTAAATTATATTACCAATCACGGACAAGAAATTGCCATTCCCGATTTGAGTAAACTAAGTGTTGAACAAGCCGATGAAAAGCTAAGCGATATTTCGTTGGACTATATTATATTGGATACGGTTGATTATAATCCTGATTTTCCAAAGTTGACTATCGTTGATCAAGAACCAAAACCAGGTTCAAAAGTAAAAGCAGGAAGAAAAGTATATATTAAAATCAATGCTGAAACTTTTACTATGGTTGCCGTTCCCGATTTGATTGAGAAAACTTATCGTCAAGCCGTTCCAACGTTGAAAGCTGCAGGTTTACAAGAAGGAACAATTACTTATAAACCTTATTTAGGTAAAGACATGGTTCTTGAAATGTCTATCAACGGAAAACGAATTAAAGCGGGCGAAAAAGTACTGAAATCTTCTAAAGTTGATTTAGTTCTTGGCGATGGAAAAGTAGTTTTTGATGATACTATGCTAGATTCTACCGCTGTTGATAGTACAGATATACCACCAATAGTTGAAACTCCTGCTGATGAATAATGATGTTAAAGATTTCTCTGATTTAGAAGACGAATTATTTGAACACCATAGATTTGTTTCTCCAAAAGGTCAATCACTTCTTAGGGTTGACAAATTTTTGATGCAATTAATCGAAAATGCTACTAGAAACAAAATTCAACAAGCTGCTGAAAATGGCAATATTTGGGTAAACGATATTCCGGTGAAGTCCAATTATCGGGTAAAACCTTTTGACGTAGTTCGAGTGATGTTAACGCATCCGCCGTTTGAAAACCATATTATTCCAGAAGATATTCCGCTAGACATTGTTTTTGAAGACGATGCGCTTTTGGTTATCAACAAACCAGCAGGATTGGTTGTTCATCCAGGACACGGAAATTATACTGGAACTTTAGTCAATGCGTTGGCATTTCATTTTGATAATTTGCCAATGAATTCAAGCGAACGATCAGGTTTGGTTCATCGTATTGATAAAAATACTTCGGGACTTTTAGTCGTTGCTAAAACCGAAGCCGCGATGACACATTTGGCAAAACAATTTGAAGAAAAAACCTCCGAAAGAGAATATATTGCGTTGGTTTGGGGAAATGTAAAAGACGATGAAGGAACGATTGTTGGAAACATTGCACGACATGCCAAAGACAGAATGCAAATGGCAGTTTATCCTGATGGCGAACAAGGAAAACACGCTGTAACTCATTATAAAGTATTGGAACGATTTGGTTATGTAACTTTGGTTTCGTGTAAATTAGAAACCGGAAGAACGCATCAAATTCGTGTTCATATGAAATATATTGGTCATACCTTATTTAACGATGCTCGATATGGTGGCGATTTGATTTTAAAAGGAACAACGTTTACCAAATACAAACAGTTTATTGATAATTGTTTTAAAACCTTGCCAAGACAAGCGTTGCACGCCAAAACATTAGGATTTGAACATCCAACTACGAAAGAATTTTTACGTTTTGACACCGAAATTCCATCAGATATTCAGGAATGTGTAGAAAAATGGCGTAATTATGCTAAATCACATTCTGCTGAAACGGAATAAGTAGAAAATTTACTATACAAGGCATTTAAGTATATTTAAGAGTAAAACTTATATGGACTTAAATGCCTTAAATGGTTTTGGAAAAAAAACTACTATAATTTAAGAATTATTTTTCTTCCTTAAAATAGTCATCATAAGGTTTTTCGGCAAGGAAAAGATAGAACAATCCAGCCAAGATAAAAGGAATACTCAACCATTGACCTGTTGATAATACGCCAAAAAGACTTTCAATTCCGCCTTGGCTTTCTTTTACAAATTCCACTACAAAACGAACAGACCAAAGTAAAATTAAGAAATAGCCAAAAAGTAATCCGTGTTTTTCTCTCGTGTTGGTTTTCCAATATAAAAAGAAAAGAATAGCAAAAACGAATACATAGCCAATAGCTTCATATAATTGTGCAGGATATTTATAAGGAACTTTTTCTAACAAAGCAGCAAACTGCGGATTGGTTGCAATGGCATTGTAAGCTTCGTTTACATCATTAATTTGAGTTGCATTTACAGCGTCTTTTGGAGAATAAAAATCTCTAACGAATTTAATTCCGTAGGTTGCATCGGTTTCTTTACCAACAATTTCTGAGTTAAAAAAGTTACCTAAACGAACGAATATTGCACCACAAGCTACCGGAATAACCACTCGGTCTAAAACCCAAAGCATTGGTTTTTGAACCACTTTTTTACTGTAAAAATAAACGGCAATAATTATAGCAATTGCGGCACCATGACTGGCTAATCCACGGAAACCTGTAAATTCAAATCCATTTTCAAATTTGAATGGTAAAAGAATTTCAGTTAAATTATTTCTGTAATATTCCCAATCGTAGAAAAAAACATGACCTAATCTTGCCCCAAGGAGTGTTGCAATAACGGTCCAAATAAAAAGTGTATCGAGTTTTTCTAAATCAATCTTCTCTCTTATAAAAATGTGTTTCATGATGTACCAACCTAAACCAAAGGCAACGACAAACATCAAACTGTAATAACGAATAATAAAAAAACCTAAATCAATTCCTTCTGATGGATTCCAGATCATAACTTGTATAATTTTTTCAAAAATAACAATAAATTGTCAATGCGATATATTATTTGTGATTACATTTTTTTTCAGGAACGGGATCATAACCCGTTTTTCCCCATGGATGACAACTCAAAATTCGTTTGACACCAAGATAAAAGCCATAAAAAAGTCCGTGAACTTTCAATGCTTCTATGAAATAGCTGGAACAAGTAGGTTCAAAACGGCAGGTTGATGGTGTAAATGGTGAAATTGCCACTTGATAAAACCGAATGAGGAACAAAAATGGCGCTATTAAAATTTTTTTGAGCATGATTTTAATAGTTTCCAAATGGTTATAAAATAAACGAAGTTCCGTCTTTTCCGTCTTTCAATTGAATGTTTAAAGCTAAAAGTTCATCACGAATTTGGTCTGATAAAGCAAAGTTTTTGTTAGCTCTAGCTTCGTTTCGCATTCCGATAAGCATTTTTACAACACCTTCTAGTTTTTCAGAATTATTTGAAGTTGCTTTTTCGTCTTTTATCCCTAAAATTTCAAAAATAAATGTTGAAATCGTTTCGGTTAAAGTAGCAATATCTTCTGCAGTAAGCGTTTCTTTTTTATCGTTTACCAAATTAATAAAACGAATACCTTCAAATAAATTAGCGATTAAAATTGGCGTGTTAAAATCGTCATTCATCGCATCATAACAGCTTTTTTTCCAAGCCGAAATGTCCAAAGAAGAAGTAGTACTCGGAGTTAAAATTTTGGCTACTTCAAGAGCTTCCATCAAACGTTGCAAACCTTTTTCGCTGGCAACCATGGCTTCATTTGAAATATCCAAAACACTACGATAATGTGCTTGCATAAAACAAAAACGAACCACATTTGGATGAAACGCTTTTTCAAAGAAAGTATTATCGCCATTGATTAATTCCATTGGCAAAATATAATTTCCAGTCGATTTACTCATTCGTTGGCCGTTCATTGTTAGCATATTGGCGTGTAACCAATAATTTACCGGCGAATGACCGTTGCAAGCTTTTCCTTGTGCTACTTCACATTCGTGATGCGGAAATTTCAAATCCATTCCGCCACCGTGAATATCAAAAGTTTCGCCCAAATATTTTGTACTCATAGCGGTACATTCCAAATGCCAACCTGGAAAACCTTCGCCCCAAGGTGAGTTCCAACGCATGATATGTGCTGGAGAAGCATTTTTCCAAAGGGCAAAATCCTGTGGGTTTTTCTTTTCGTTTTGACCATCAAGATCACGTGTTTGGGCAAAAAGTTCTTCGATATTTCGATTACTCAATTCGCCATAATTCATGCCACGTTTGTTGTATTCTAACACATCAAAATACACCGAACCGTTGCTTTCATAAGCAAAACCTTTGTCGATTAGTTTTTGTGTAAGTTCAATTTGTTCCAAAATATGTCCGGTTGCTGTTGGTTCAATCGTTGGCGGAAGAAAATTAAAAGTGTCCAAAACCTTGTGAAAATCCACAGTGTATTTTTGGACAACTTCCATTGGTTCTAGTTTTTCCAAACGCGATTGTTTTACAAAACGGTCATTTTCTACATTTCCGTCATCGGTTAAATGACCAGCATCTGTGATGTTTCTAACATAGCGAACTTTATAACCAAGATGTTGCAGATACCTGAAAATCATATCAAAAGACATAAATGTTCTCACATTTCCAAGATGTACATTGCTGTAAACTGTTGGTCCACAAACATACATGCCAATAGTTCCTTCGTGAATAGGAGTGAAGGTTTCTTTTTTTCCTGAAAGCGAGTTGTATAATTCTAATGTATGATTTTTGTATAGTTGCATTTTTGCTTTTGATTTTATTATTGCAAGTCAGATTTGACTAATTTCAAACCAAGTTTTATATTCTAGCTTCTAAATTCTAACTTCTAAATTTAAAACTGAGTATCTAATTTGATGTAATCTAAAAATTCACGTTTGGTATTTTCGTCTTTGAACTTACCACCAAATTCTGAAGTAACTGTACTGCTTTCAATATCGCGAATTCCTCTTGAGTTCACACAAAGATGTTTGGCATCGATGACACAAGCTACGTCTTCGGTATTTAAAACTTTTTGCAATTCTTGGACAATTTGCATTGTTAATCTTTCTTGAACCTGAGGTCTTTTGGCAAAATAATCAACAATTCGGTTCATTTTGGAAAGACCAACAACCGTTCCGTTAGAAATGTAAGCAACGTGTGCTCTTCCTACGATTGGAAGTAAATGATGTTCACAAGTTGAATAGACTGTGATGTTTTTTTCAACCAGCATTTCGCCATATTTGTAGTTGTTGGCAAAAGTTGAAGAACTTGGTTTTTTGTTTGGATTTAATCCGCCAAAAATTTCTTTTACAAACATTTTGGCCACACGATTTGGTGTTCCTTTTAGACTATCGTCAGTTAAGTCCATTCCCAATGTTTTCAAGATGTTCTCAACATCTTTTTTAATCAATTCAATTTTTGTTTCATCAGTAATGTCAAAGGCATCTTTTCTTAAAGGATTTGTAGCACTTGTGGCTATATGGTTATCACCAATTTCATCCTGAAAATTATCATTATTTATCATTAAAAACTAAGGTTTAAGCAATTATTTTTTTTAGAAGCACAAAGATAATAATTATATCTTAACAAAATTTGATAGTGTTAATATTTGAAATAAATTAAAATTTAAGATAAATATTTCTTAAATTTATGTAAATTTCGCTCCTTAAAAAACAAAAAGATGCACACTATGAAAGGAAAATTACTGCTAATAGTTAGTTTATTCTACTTTTTCCAAGGTTATTCACAAAATTTATTAACAAATCCAGGATTTGAAGCAGGAGGAATTGGAATAGGTTTTGGTGTTTCTACTGCCTATACTCAAATGGCAACAGCAACACAAGCTACATCAACTCCAGGAGATTTTGGAATATTGCAGTATCCTAAGCGACTAAATAGCAATGATTTTTTCTTTGTAGGTGATAGAACTACGGGTAGCGGAAGAATGTTAGTTGTAGATGGAACTACAGCTGCAGGAACCCCTGTATTTTGGGCAGCGGGAAATAATGGAACTGGAATTACAACCGCAGTGGTTGGTACAACATATTACTTTAGTTATTGGATACGTTCAGTTTCTGATTTAGTTGTTGATCCATCAACTCAGGCTCAGATTAGTGTAGCATTGACAGGAGGTAATCTCTTAACCCAAATTCATGGTTCTACTTTTGCACCGTTACCAACAGATGGATGGAAACAAGTAATTTACAGTTTTGTAGCTACTGCTACTACTGTTCAAATTGAGTTATCTGATTTGAATATAAATGCAACAGGGAATGATTTTGCTGTTGATGATTTTATACTTACAGACGATTTGATAGTTGCTGTAGAAGTTACCAATGCGCAATGTGTAACTCCCAATGATGGAGCGATAACCGTTTCAGCAGGTTTTGGAGGAATTCCACCTTATAATTATGCAATTGCAGGACCAGTGAATGACAATAATACCACTGGTTTTTTTACGTCTTTACCTCCAGGAGTTTATACTGTAACTGTTACGGATAGTGCATTACCCACAGCAACAGTTCAAACTTTGAATAATGTAATTGTTGGACCATATCTCTACACTACCATGGATCCAACTATCTGTTTTGAGAGTTCGACGGTATTGGAAGTTGGTGGTAGTTCTTCAACTTATACTTGGACATCAGCACCTGTTGATAGTTCTCTTACAACTCCAAATGATGATACTATTACTGTTTCTCCTGATGAAACAACTATATACACAGTAACTTCTGTTGTTGGTAATTGTGCTCCTTTGACAAAAAATATTCAAGTTACAGTTAATGCTGTTTTATTAGTAACCAATACAACAACAGCTTGTTCAGATGTGCCTATCAATTTGACAGATGCTAGTATAACAGCAGGTAGTAGTGCAGGAACTTTAAGTTATTGGACTAATGCAGCAGGAACAACTCCTTTGGCTAATCCTTCTACTGTTAATGTAAGTGGAACATACTATATAAAATTAACACAAGGAAGTTGTGTTACTATAAAGCCCATAACCATTACGGTTCAACCTACATCAACTTTTCCAGTTAATTTCACTATATGTCCTGGAAATACTGGAACAATCAGCTTAACTGGTACTCCTTTTTCAACAGTTACGATTATAAATGATTTAGGAAATACTTATACAGCTAATATTGGGCCAGCAGGTACAGGAAGTTTTATAACGCCACCATTACAGGAAACTAGAATTTACACTCTAGTTTCAGTGAAAAACTTTTTTACTTTATGTGAACGTTTTTACACAGGTGTTTCTGTAACTGTAACAGTAATACCTAATGGATGTGCAACTGTAGAAACTGTGCCTGCTCCAGGAACAAAACCTTTGGATTTGACTTTATGCGCAGCTGGAGAGTGTAGAACATTGGAGGCTAATATCTCAGATGTTCCTTCCACTACAAGTTATGTTGTATCTTCTATTCCGTTTTGTCCTCAAGCGCCGTTTGAAAACCCTTCATGGATAAATATCAGACCTGGAGGTCCTATTGGTGATGATGATTGGTCAGCACCATTTTCGTTTCCGGGTGGTATGCAATTTTGTTTTTTTGGTAATAATTATACCCAATTAAATGTGGGTACGAATGGAGTTATTGCCTTTCCTAATCCTAATTTGTTTGCAGCAGGAGATTTTTGTCCATGGTCTTACGATGATCCTATACCTAATACTGGTTTTCCTATAAAAAATGCTATCTTTGGAGTTTATCAAGATACTGACTTTTCTGTAGCTCCACCTGCAGGAACAGAAATAACAGTTAATTATCAAGTAATTGGAACTTATCCTTGTAGAAAATTTGTGGCTAACTTTTCTAATATACCACAGTTTTCTTGTGGTAATTCTATTGGACTATCAACTACACAGATAGTTTTGTATGAAGTTTCAAATATTATCGAGATTTATGTACAAAGAAGGGTTGCCTGTACTGGTTGGAATGATGGTAATGGTACAATAGGCATAATTAATACTTCTGGAGCTCAAGCCTATGCAGCACCTGGAAGAAATGCCGTTCCATTTAGCACTGATCCAACACCAAATAATCCTAACAATGCTGATAATGTTTCAGAAGCTTGGCGATTTACACCCACTGGACCAAATGTACCTATGACAGTTAATTGGTACGAAGGTACTACATTAATTGGAACAGGACCAACAATTACGGTTTGTCCAGCAGTAACAACAACTTATACTCTTGAAGCAGAGTATTCCATTTGTAATGTTCCTCAAACTGCTACTGAAGATATTACATTATCAGTTAATCCAGATTTAACTGGAGCACCTCTTGACATCACTGAATGTCAAGATATTTTGAATCCAGGAACTGCCGTCTTTGATTTAACATCAAATGACTCTGTAATATTGGGTACACTTGATCCAAGTGAATATGAAATTACATATCATTTAGATTTTGCTAATGCAGACGACTTAACTAATCCTATTGCAAATCCTGGAGCTTTTGTTAGTTCAGGACAGACACAGACTATATATGCAGCAATATTCTTGAATATGTTTGGTTGTATAGTTGTTAAAGAGTTTGACTTAATAGTCGATAACTGTGGAGTTGATCCGGATACGCCACCCGATTTAACAGAATGCGAAGATAGTTATAACACTAACATTGCTACATTTGATTTTACACCACAGCTTCCTTTAATTTTAGGAAGTAATAATCCGTTGGATTACACAGTAACATTCCATTTACTTTTAGCGGATGCTAATTTAGGTGCTGGAGATATAAGTCCAATAAATTCATTTTTAGGTACCGATGGACAAGAGATATTCATAAGAATGGAGGAGAATACAGATCCAACACGATTTGGAACTACTTCCTTTTTCCTAAATGTGAATCCACTACCAACTGTTGCCATAAGTGGAACAACTACAGTATGTGAAGGCGATAATGCAACAATCACTTTTACAGGAACTCCAAATGCCTTGGTTGATTTCAACGTAAATGGTGGAGTTACTCAGACTATTGATTTAGGTGCTACTGGTATTGCTAGTATTGCTTCAATTTTTACGGTAAATACAACATTCAATCTTATAAATGTCACTAATCCAACAACAAACTGTTCTCAATTAATAAGTGGTTCAGCTACAGTTACTGTTCGTGATTTACCTACTGCAACTATTTCTGGTTCTACAACGGTTTGTGAAGGAGATACAAATCCTGTCATTACTTTTACAGGTGCTGATGGAATTGCTCCGTACACATTTACATATACAGATCCAACAGGCGCTACCCAAACCATACAAACTATTTCAGGAAATAGTGTGACATTACCTGTATCAACAGCTACTCCAGGTACATTTAATTACCAATTAACCGAAGTGTTGAGTTCAGGTACGCCAGCATGTAGTCAACTTCAAACGGGTTCGGTTACTGTAGTTGTCAATGCTCTGCCAGATGCTACTATAACAGGAAATGCGACGGTATGTTTAAATGACCCACAACCTCAAGTTGTATTGACAGGTTCTAGTGCTCAAGCACCGTATACATTTACTTATAGTATTAATAGTGTTGTTCAGCCAACAGTAACTAGTGTAGGAAATAGTTTTATTATTAACGCTCCAACAAATGTTCAAGGTACTTTTATTTATGATCTTATTAGTGTATCGGAAAGTAGTACTCCAGCTTGTTCACAGCCTGTTACC
>NZ_JACTAC010000078.1 GCF_014486675.1 Flavobacterium macrobrachii | reverse complement strand
ATTTATTAATATTTTTCGAATCTAAAAATTCATTGATATATTTATATCTTATTAACATCATATCTTCACTCACTTTTCTATCCAAAATTTTAGCATAGTGTTGAGTTTTTTTCAAATTTTTATGCCCTAAAATTTTACTAATACTTTCTATTGGCACTCCGTTATTTAGGGTCACATTTGTAGCAAACGTATGTCGGGAAATATGAAAGGTCAGTTCTTTATTAATATCACATAAATCTGCAATTTCCTTAAGATACGCATTCATCTTTTGATTTGAAAAGATGGGTAGTTTTTTGTCTTTATTTACGCAATGAGGATGATTTGAGTACTTATCCAAGATCATCTGAGTAACAGGTAAAATTGGAATTTTAGATGCACTTTCGGTTTTTTGTCTATGAGTAAAAATCCATCCATCACCATCAATTCCAATATTGATATTTGATTTAGTTAAGTTTTTTACATCAAAATACGCTAGTCCGGTAAAGCAACTAAACAAAAAAATATCCTTTACTAATGAAAGCCTTTCATTTGTGAAGTTCTTCTCTATCAAACTTTTAATTTCTTCTTCTAAAAATACTCTCTCAACTTCTTTGACTTTCGATTTATAATTAACGTGAGTTCGATATAAAAGTATAAAAATATTTGGGTAAAAAATCAAAAGTTAGTATATTTAAAGTGTTGAATTTTAATATTTTAAATAAATTTTTGCTTATGCTTTCGCAATATAAAATTACTCAAATTTTTTGTTCTATTGATGATTTTTGTAAAGATTTTGTTCCAAACTGGGAGAATCAATTAATTTCTAATGGCAAAAAACGCATCAGAAAATCCAATTTATCACTATCGGAAATCATTACAATTCAAGTGCTTTTTCATATTTCTGGTTACAGAAATTTTCAAACTTTTTACCTTGATTATGTGTCTAAATTTTTAATCAATGAGTTTCCTAATTTAGTTAGTTATAATAGAATGGTAGAACTTTAAACGACTTCTTTTATCCCAATGATGATTTATCTAAAAAATAGGGGGTTGGCTGATTGCACAGGCATTAGTTTTGTAGATTCAACACCTTTACGAGTATGTGATAAAAGAAGAATTGGACAACATAAAACATTTAAAGAGATAGCTCAAAGAGGTCAATGTTCACTAGGTTAGTTCTTCGGTTTCAAACTTCATATTATAACTAATGATTGCTGCGGAATTATAGATTTTATGCTTACTCCAGCTAATGTACATGATACAAATCCATTAAAAATGAAAGGGTTTATTAATAAACTTTATGGAAAGTTATTTGGAGATAAAGGATACTTGTCTAAAGAACTTTTTCAATTTCTCTTAGCCAATGGAATTGATCTTGTTACCAAGTTAAGAAAGAATATGAAAGCCAAACTTGTAACTCCAATTCAAGATGCTTTTTACTTAAGAAAAAGAGCAATTATTGAAACAATATTTGACCAATTAAAAAATATATTTCAATTCGAACATTCAAGAAATCGTTCTCAAATTAACTATTTCAACAACATATTTTCAGCTTTGATTGCTTACAATTTTGCTGAGAAAAAACCATCTTTAAAAAACAACTTTGTAGATACTAAACAATTAATTCTTTTTCAATAGTTTTATGTCGAACTCAAGTTAAATAATATGTTGTTTCGGTTTTTTTTTGAAGTTTAAATGGATTAGCACATAGAATTAAAGTTATTCAGCATATTAGAACAGTAAATAAAGTGCTGATAATTAGGCGAATTGCATTATTATCGGATTAAAAACAGTGGTAGTGTAGAATATCGTTTTAAATAGGTAGATAAACCGATTTGTTTCGGTGATTTTTTATATGGTAGTTACTTTGTAATCAGTTGATAATTAATATTTTGTTATCAATTTGAATTCGGTTATTAACTAAACTAAAGGAATTATGAAAAAAATTACATTATTACTAATGTTAGCTACATTAACAAATTGTTCTTGGGGACAAGAATTATTTAATCAGAACTTTAATGGTTCTAATACGCTTTCGAGTTATGTAAATAGTTCACCAACTATTGGTCAGTTTAATTCAATCCTTGTTTCTGGCTCTAGTACTGCAAGTATAACTAGTAGTGCGTTACGATTTACAAGAGGAAATGGTACAACCAGTTTTACTCGAAGTACAAATTTTAGCCCTTCAATCAATGCTATTATTTATAAATTTAACCTAACAGTGTCGGGAACTCCGAGTGGTAATGTTGGAAATGTTACACGCTGGCAAATAGGAAATGGTTATAGTTCTAGTACAAATGGGTTAGAGTCAGATGGTGATACTTATGCTCAAATGGGAATTGATTTTAGAGGAACAAATAATTTTAGATTTAACGATGTGTCTAACAACACAACGAGTTCAAGTTTTAGTACGGGAACATCACATGCTATTACTTGGGTTATGAATAACTCAGGTGCAACCATTTCTTATTTATCTCCAAGTGGTAGTACGGAAACTGTAGCTAATGATAGAATTGATTTGTGGGTTGGTACTACAAGAGTTTTTAATGATTAACAAGTAGAGTCAAGTGGTGATAGTATACAAGATATGAAGTTTGCTTTTACATCAAGTACTGCTTCCATAACGATGGACAATATTCAAATTCAATCTCTTGTTGTGCCTCAAAATTCTGATTTTAGTGGAAATTCAATTTGTAGCGGAGAAAATGGTGAATTGACAGTAACCATGAGTCCAGGAACAGGACCGTTTACAGTAGTCTATAATGATGGTTCTAATCGAACAGTCACTAACGTAACTTCGGGCGTTCCTTTTAATACTGTTATGAATCCATCTACTACTCAAAATTATACTTTGGTTAGTGTAACAGAGGTTTCAGGAGCAATGCGGACAACTGGTTTTGGTGACAGTAATGCAACAGTTACAGTAGTTTCTCCAACTGCCAATGCAGGTAATGCTTTAACAATCTGTTCAAATGCAGGAGCAGTTAATATCACAGCTGGTTCTTCGGTAACCAATTCTAGTAGTATATTATGGACATCAAATGGAACAGGTACATTGCTTAATGCAAATTCATTGACTACTTGTACTTATGAGCCAAGTCTCGCCGATATTACTGCGGGTTCTGTTACACTTACCTTGACTGCTACAAGTGCATCCTGTGGAACTGCTACAGCGACTAAAAACCTCCTTATCAATCAGCCTCCGACACTTACTCCTGTATCTGTTTGTCAAGGAAATTCTGGAAACTTAGTTTCAACAGCCCCACAATCAGGTTATATTATACCTGCAAATGTTATAAATGGTTCTTGGGTGGCTGGACTTCAAGTTCCTCGACCTTACAGTGGAGATGATAACAATACAACTTGTGCGTTTTGGACAATACAAAGAAATTTTACAGCTGTAAATTTTCAAGTAAGTCAAACAGGAGCTTATACGTTTACCATGAGCAGTAATGGTTCGTATGATGGTATGGGTTATATAGTTACGGAAGATTTTACAGCAGGAAGTTGTGCTACTGGAACTTGGTTAGAAGGAGATGATGATAGCGGGCCAAGTGATGAACCAAGTTTAACATCAGTTGTTTTGACTGCTGGTGTAACCTATAAATTAGTTTCCACGACTTATGCTACATCTTCAGGTAATTATATTGGTTCATTTTCATGGTCAATAACACCACCATCAGGCGGACAAGTTTTACTTTATTCTGGTGGAGCAATTAATTGGTATGCATCATCATCAGGAGGTAGTATTTTGGGAACGGGTAAGTCTTTTAATCCAGTTGGAGTTTCAGGTTCAGGTTTGCCAAATACAAATACGGCAGGAATAACTACATTTTATGCTGCGGATAATCAATTTGCAAGTTGTAGATCAGCTGTAACCTTTACGGTTTTAGAAAATGTTACTTATTATCAAGATGCTGATGGCGATGGATTTGGTAATCCAGAAATAACAGAAACGAACTGTTCAGGAATAATGCCTACAGGTTATGTTATGGTTTCAGGAGACTGTAATGATACTAATTCATCCGTTAATCCTTCAGCCACAGAAATTTGTTGGAATAATACAGATGACAATTGTGATGGAAATTTATCAGAAGGTTGCGCTCCAATTGTTGTAAATATGCAAACAGCAAACAATCATCAGTTAAATTCTTTTGCTACGGCTGTTGCGGCAGTACCATATAATTATTCAGGTGGAAGCGTTGCCTATCGTTTTTCGTTTAAAAACAATCACACAGGAGTTGTTCAGGAGGTTATTTCACCAAGTCGATTTGCAGCTATTCCTTTAGCAATTAGAAATAATAACATCAGTTATGAAGTAAAAGTATCGGCAGTTATCAATTCAGAGAATGTGCCATATGCTGGTAATTCTATAACAGTGTTGAGTCCCGTAGTTCAAATGATTAAATTAGCTCCAGCTAATTGTGGTGTTACTCTTCCTGGTTTAATGTCAACTATTTCCTCAACGGTTCCATTAGGAGCTATTTCTTATACTTTTAGAATTAGATTGACAAGTGATACTGTAAATCCAACTTATCATATGGTCCAATCTTCAAACAGAATTGTAAGTATGAATTCGTTCATTGGTTTTACACCACAATACAATACAAGTTATAGTGTGGCTGTTCAATATGAATATATAGATGTTATTTCTGGTTTACCTGTTCAATCGGGATTCGGAGAAGAATGTGTTGTATCTACACCAAGTTTGCCATTGGTTCGATTGAGTTCGCCAACCTGTGGAACTCAAGTTACTAGCCTTGGAGCAACCATTTCTGCAAATCCAGTGCAACAAGCCATTCAATATGAATTTAGAATACGATTAACAAGTGATAATGGATTAAATCCAACTTACAATTATACTTTACCAAGTTCAAGTCGTTTTTCAGGTTTGTCCACATTTCAAGGAATAGTATTAAGTTATGATACTCAATATTCAGTGTCAGTTCGTTGCAAAGTATTATCTAAAGGAAATGAAGTTTGGTCCGATTTTGGTCCTGAGTGTACAATTCGAACTCCTTTCTTTCCTGTTACGGAGGTTACACCTAGTCAATGTGGGGTTTCTACAACTAATTTAAGTCGATCATTTACAATAGTGCCTTATCCTGGGTTTCCTTCTTATAGAATTACTTTGTATGAACAAATAGGTGAAGATTTGGTACCTGTTGGTACTCCGATAATAAGAAACGTTCCAAATTTTTCTTTGAATATGTTTGCTGGGGTAGAAGTAGATAGAAATTACAGTGTGGCTGTTTCTATTCAAATCAACGGAGAATTTGGTCCTGAAGGGAAAAGTTGTGACATCTCTACTTTTCCAACTAATGTTATGAGAACTGTTGAAAAGCCTATTTTAGCTAAAGCATTTCCTAATCCTTTTACAAACCATTTTAAAATAGAGTTTACTTCTAATAGTCAGTCCACTATATCTATAAAGGTTTATGATGTATTAGCAAGATTGGTTGAAGAGAAATCAGTTTCAACAGATTCATTTCATACTCTTACTATAGGTGAGAGTTATTTAAGTGGTGTTTATACTGTTGTTTTATCACAGGATGAAAAACTATATTCCATGCGATTAATAAAACGATAATTAACTAAGTTGTTATTTTAAGAAGTCCATCAATATTATTGGTGGACTTTTTTTGTATAATTAGGAATCTTGTTTTTTTCAACTAGAACTATAAAATGAATTTAAAAAAAGAGTTGTTATTTTAATTTTCAAAATATGAATTAAGGATTGTTAAATAAAAATAAATATAATTATAAATTTATGTTAAATAGTGAGGAATTTGAAAAACACAAAAACATATTTATAAGAAAAAAGTCTCAAACAATGTTCTTTTGGCGGTAATTTTTGTATTTCAACGAGTTTGTATAATGTCGATAATTTTCAAAATTATTTTTTTAATACTTTAACCTATTATTTAACCCAATTTTTTAATTTATGATGAATAACTACAATTGTTTGAACTCAAGTCAAACGACTTGGCTCAAAAAATGGAGTAGTGGAAATGTTGGCTCGCCACATGAAACCACGACTTCGAGGTTTAAGTCATTTTGGTTGTCAACAATGGCATTATTGCTGTTGATGATAAGTCAAAGTGGCTGGTCTCAGGTTTCTGGATATGCTTTTTCTCAAAGCACTGGGACATACACTCAAATAACTGGAGGTACAGTTCTAGCTACGCAAACTGCAACTACAGGAACAGCGGCAGGAGCATTAGACGACGTTAATTATCTTGTGGCTTTGCCTTTTGATTTTACATTTAATGGCGTTACTTATGCTTCAGGAACAAACATCCACGTAAACACTAATGGTTTTGTTTCTTTTGGTTCAGCTCCAACAGTAGGTACATATGGAGTTATTGGCTCAACTAATGTTGTGGCTGGTGCAATTGCCCCATTCAGTATAGATTGTAATGGAGGTTATGCGGCAACAGCTTCAATGACTTTGGGTTCGCCAATTTTGACAATAACCACAGGTTCTACTACTCCATTTGTTGTTGGTTCTTTGGTTACTGGAACGGGTATTCCAGCAGGTGCTACAGTAGTATCTATAACAGGTACTACAGTAACATTGTCAGCAAATGTAACATCAGCAGGAACTGGTAGAACAGTGAATGTTGGTTCGGGAGAAATTCGTTTTGAGACATTAAATTCCGCTCCAAATAGAAAGCTGGTTATACAGTTTAGGTATATGCGTCCATATAATGTTACTTTGGGAACGATTAATTACCAAGTAATTTTAAATGAAACCACAAATAGTGTTGATATTAGTTATGGAAATGCATTTGGTAGTACAACTTCATCAGCTCCTCAGGTTGGTTTGAGAGGTTCAGTAAATACAGATTTTAATAATAGAACGAGTACAACATCTTGGTCTTCTACTTCTGCAGGTTCTACTAATTCAAGTACTATAACTTTTAGGTCTACAGTTTTACCAGCTTCTGGATTAACTTTTTCATTTACACCACCATCATGTGTTTTACCAGGATCGACAACTGTATCTGGTGTTACAACTTCAGGAGCAACCGTTTCTTGGTTGGCACCATCTCCAGTTCCTTCTGGAGGTTATGATTATGAGTTGAGAACAAGTGGAGCGGCAGGTTCTGGAGCTACTGGTTTAGTAACTTCTGGTAATACTACTTCCTTATCACAAGCATTTTCTTCATTAACACCAGCAACAAGCTACTCCTTCTATGTGCGTTCAAATTGTGGAGTAGGTGGTGTAACCAGTTGGAGAGCGGCTACAAACTTTAACACTTTATGTAATTCAATTACTTCCTTCCCATATACGGAAACTTTTGAAAGTCCACTTCCTTGTTGGCAAACTAATGTTGTTTCAGGAAGTGCTACTTGGGCAAGAATTACAGGAAGTTCAGGTGATATCACCGGTCCTTTTGCAGGAACATCTTTTTTAGAAAAAGACTTTAACAGTTCTGTAGCTCTTGCAACATCTCCTCCTTTAGATTTAACTACTTTACCAACAGGAGCGAGAATTAATGTTAGATTACATAGACATGCATCAGCAGAGGCAAATGATAAATATGAGGTTTATGTTAACACCACAAATTCATTAACTGGTGCAACAAAAATTTTGGATTTATTTTCTCGTACTTCAATAGCACCAACAGTTCCTTCAACGGGTTGGTATCAATATTTATTGAATATACCTTCTTCTTTTAATACATCAAATACTGTTTACGTAATATTTAGAGGTGCTACATCAGCTGGATTTAGTTCATATGACTTAGGTATTGATGATTTTATAGTGGAAGCACTTCCAAATTGTTTAGAAGCAAGTGCATTAACAACTAGTAATTTGACTTCTAGTTCTGTAACTATATCTTGGACAGCGCCATCACCTGCGCCATCAAATGGATATGACTATGAGATTAGAACATCTGGTGCTGCGGGTTCTGGAGCAACTGGTTTAATTACGAGTGGTTCAGTTGCTACGGGAGTTACTACGGCTAATATAACAGGATTGACAGCTAATACAACTTATTCTGCATACGTTAGATCCAATTGTGGTGCTTCACAAAGTCCTTGGACATTGGCTACAAATTTTTATACAGGATATTGTGTAGTTTCAACAACAGGACAAGCTTCTTGGATTAGTGTTTTCAATACTACAGGAGGTTCAAACAATATAACCCATAGTGCAGCTTCAGGAGCAACTGGTGGTTATTTAGATTTGTCAGCAACTAATACTGTTTCTAACTTTATAGGTGGTTCAACTAATTTATCAATGACCGCAGGTGGACCAACTTGTGGATTTGCAGTTTGGGTAGATTGGAACAACAATCTTACTTTTGAAACTACCGAAAGAATGTTTGTTACTACAGGTTATGTAACTTCTACTACTGGAAGTTTCGCTATTCCTTCTGGAACTGCTAATGGGAACTACAGAATGAGAGTGGTTACGGATTTTAATAATACAGCCCCATCAAATCCATGTGCAGTAGTTACAAGAGGTGAATATAAAGACTTTACTTTTCAAGTAGTATCACCACCAACATGTACAGTTCCTACGTCTGTAGTTGCGTCATCAATTACTGATGTTACAGCAACTGTAAACTGGGCATCTATAACTGTTCCAAGTGCTGGTTATGACTATTATTTGGCAACAACGGCTACAGCACCAGATGGAGCAACAATTCCTACAGGAAATGTTACTTCGGCTACAGTGAATTTAACCTCTTTGACAAGTAATACTCTATATTACTTTTGGGTTAGATCGAATTGTAGTACAGAACAAACTGCTTGGGCAGGTACTAATTTTAGAACAAACTGTGTAACAGTAGGCGTTCCTTACTCTCAGAATTTTGAGTCAGTAACAGTTCCTGCATTACCTGATTGTACAAGTATTCAGAATGCGGGCAGTGGTAACAACTGGGCAACTAGCACAGTTAATGCTAACGGATTTAATTCTAAAGTTTTACAATATGCTTATAATTCATTAAGTGCTGCAAATGCATGGTTTTATACACAAGGAATAAATTTAGTAGCAGGTACGAATTATAACATTTCTTATAAATATGGAAATAATAGTACAACTTTTGTTGAAAAATTAAAAGTGGCTTATGGTAGTTCTCCGGCTGCTATGGGTATGACTACGGTTTTGGCTGATTATCCATCAATCAATACTGGAACAGCAAATTCTGCTTCAATTAATTTTACACCTGCAACTTCTGGTATTTATTATTTTGGTTTTAATGCTTATTCAGATGCAGATGAGTTTAACTTATATGTTGATGATATTTTAGTTGACGTTGGTTGTTCTTCAGCAAATGCGGGAACGGCTATTACTTCTATATCATCAGTTTGTCCTGGAAATGCTGCTACTCTTTCATCAACTGGTTATTCAACTGGAGGAGGATTGATTTATCAATGGGAAAGATCTGTTGACTCTGCATTTACTGCACCAACTAATTTAGGGTCTGCTAGTAATACATATTCTTCAATTTCTACAGGAAGTTTAACTGCAACTACTTATTTTAGATTAAAAGTAACTTGTGCTGCAGGTTCGCCAGAATATTCAAATGTTGTAACAGTTAATACACTAACCCCAGCAACTTTGAGTGCTTTGGCTGATAACTCAAGTTTCTGTATAGGCGGTACAGCAATTATCACAGCTAGTGGAGCTGCAACCTATTCATGGACATCTACACCTGCTGGATTTACTTCTACAGATGCAGTAGTTACTGTTTCTCCAACGGCTTCAACAACTTACAATGTGGTAGGTGTTGATGCAAATGGTTGTACTACTAATACTGTAAATGTTCCAGTAACTGTATTGATTACGCCAAGTCCAGTAACTGTGACTTCAAGTGCAAGCACTATTTGTGATGGAAGTATAGTAACTTTAACTTCAGCAGGAGGAGCAGCTCCAAGTAATTATACTATTGGTGCTGGAGCTACTACTGAGTTTAATACTTCACCATACAGAGGCGGAGCTAATGCACAAAAAATACAGTATCTTTACACTAAAGCAGAATTAAATGCTGCGGGTATAAGTGCGGGTAACATAAATGGATTATCATTCTTTGTAACATCAAATGGTCCATCTAACTTACCAAACTTGCAAATTGCAGTGGCTCATACAACAGCTACTTCATTAGGAACCACTTTTGATAGTAATGTTGGAACCGTTGTATTTGGACCTGTTGCTTATTCTACAGTTGCAGGAAATAATTCTCATACATTTACAACGCCATTTAATTGGAATGGAAATGACAATATTGTAATTACGGTTTGTAGTGATAGTCCAACAGCTTCATCTACTTCAACAGTAAGAGCTGATATTGTAGCTGGAGTATCAACTGGAACAACAACTTTTGTTGCTGGTTCAATTTGTTCTAATACTGCTGCAACAACTTCAACCAATAGACCAACAATAACATTTAATTATGCTGTTTCTACGTCTACTACTTGGACATCATCACCATCTTCTACTTTATACACTGATGCAGCTGCAACTGTAGAATATGTATCAGGAAGTTCGGCGACAGTAGTATATGCAAAACCTTCAGCTGCTACAACTTATTCAGCAGCTGCTACATTAGGGACTTGTTCTTCTACTCCAGGAAGTGCTACTGTGAATGTTAATGCTTTACCAGATTTTAGCATTTCACCTGCAACTATTTGTCAAGGTGATACAGCTAACCTAACGGTTGTTACTTCTGAAAGTAATAGTTATTCTTGGACTCCAGTAGGAGGAGGAACCACTTTAACAGGTGCTAGTGTAAACGTTAATCCAACAATTACTACTACTTATAATGTAACAGCTACCAGTAATACTTCAGTTCCTGCTTGTCAAAAAACTATTCAAGTTGTAGTTACCGTTAATGAAATTGGAGTAATCAATTCAGGAACTACATCAAGAACAGTTTCACCAGATCAGCCTACAACTTTTGTTGTAAATACTACTGGTTCAGGATTGTCATATCAATGGCAAGCTAATACAGGTTCAGGTTGGATAGACTTATCTGATGATTATGTTGATGAAACAACAGGTAATTATTCGGGCACAACTACTGCAACATTGAGTGTGCAAAACATTGAATTGTCTTTTGACGGTTATCAATACAGATGTTTAGTTACTGGACAAGCTCCATGTACAACACTTACTCCTATTGAAGCTACATTGGCTGTATTAAATACAGGTTTTTCAGCTCAACCACAAAACGTAAATCTATGTAGTGCAACATCAGCATCTTTTACAATTGTAACTACTGGTGATGAGCCAGGTTTTGTACAATGGCAAGTAAGTACAGATAATGGAGTTTCATTTACCGATATTGTTGATGGTTTTGATTCGGTTACAGGTTTAACTTTTGCAGGTGCAAATGATTCAGACCCAAAAACTTTGAACGTATCTGGTATAACAACAACAAATAATGGCTATCAATTTAAATGTCAATTAGACTTTTTCCTTGACAGTAATATTGCAACGTTAACTGTTAATCAACCAGTTACTTTTAGTCCAGATGTTAACACAGCAGCTGTTAATGTATGTAGAACTACTAATGCTACTACATTTACATTTACACCTCAAGGTTCGTTTGGAGCTATAGAGTGGCGTTATGCTACATCTGCTTCAGGAACTTACGCACCGGTAACTAATGGAACACCTGCGAATGTTACTTACAGTGGTCAAGGAACAACTTCATTAGTTGTATCAACTACTGCATCAACTTCAGTAGGTAGTTATTATTACAAAGCATTTGTTGCTGGTTTAGGCTCAGGAGTTGATAAATGTCCAGATGTTGAGACAAGTGTTGCAACTTTGGTTGTAAACCAACCAGCAGTTACAATTGCAGCATCGGCAAATTCATATTGTACTCCAGGCTCAGCGGTAACTTTAACAGCTTCGGGTGCAGCATCCTATTCATGGACTTCATCGCCAGCTGGGTTTACTAGCTCTGATGCTTCTATTTCAGTTACTCCTTCGGCTACAACTATTTATACTGTTCAAGGAACAGATGCATTTGGTTGTACCAATACGGCAGTACAGTCAATAGGAGTTGGAGAGTCTTTCTCAGTTACTTCATCTAATGCGTCTGGAATTCAATGTCCAGGTAGTAATGCAACCTTGTCTAGTGTTGTAACACCAAGCAGTGGAACTTTTTATAATATTACTACAGGCGCAAATACTAGAAGATATGCCTTTACAGCAGACACGGGAACATTTACTCCATTAGTTGGAGGAACTAGTTCAGGAATTTCTGCAACTGCAGATGATACAATGTCAGCTACTATTACGCCAGGTTCAGGGTTTACTTTTAACTTTGGAGGAACCAATTATACTAACTTTAGAGTTGGATCTAATGGTCAATTGGTTTTTGGTGCATCTGGATCAAATAATGGTGACAATAATTTAGCTACGACAACGAGTACTTCAAGACCAGGATTGGCACCATTGTGGGATGATTTAGTTTGTACAACTGGAATTACTTATCAGTTAAGTGGTACGGCTCCAAATCGAGTTTTAACTGTAGAATGGCTTAATATGAGATGGGCATATAATTTTACATTAACTAGCCCAGTTATTTCTTTCCAAGTTAAATTGTATGAAACTACCAATATTATTGAATACGTTTATAGACAAGAAGCTGCACCATACAACCCAGGTTATAATGGAGCTTCAATTGGTTTAATGGGTACAGCATCTACTAATTTCATTTCTTTGAGTAATAGTTCAGCTAGTCCAACTGTTAGTACAACAACTTCAACCAATAATATTGAAGTTAAACCAGCTACGGGTCAAATTTATAGATTTACGCCTTCCGTTCCTCCAACGTATACTTATGCTTGGACATCAACACCAGCTGGATTTACTTCTACAGTAGCTTCACCAGTGGTAGCACCTACTGTAACTACTAGTTATAATTTAACTGTAACTTCTAGTCAAGGGTGTTCAGCAACAGCTGCTCCATTAGCGGTTAATGTTCAAACAGAAGGACCAGTTATTTCGGCTCAGCCAGAAAGTGTAGCAAGATGTATTGGTCAAAATGCTTCATTTACCGTAGCATCTTCTACAACATCTGCTTTGACTTATCAGTGGAGAAAAGACGGTGAAAACTTAGTTAACGGTACTGGAATTGCTGGTGCAACTTCGGCTACTTTAACTTTAACAGGAGTTACTGCTTTAAGTGCTGGAACTTATGATGTTGTAATTACTACATGTACTTCACTTTCAACAACAAGTGATCAGGTTACTTTAACAGTAAATAATTTGCCAACTATTGTTGTAACACCTTCAACTTCTACTTATTGTTCTCCAGGTGGAACTGCAGTTGCTTTAACAGCTAGTGGTGCATCTACTTTTGCTTGGTCGCCTTCAACAGGTTTATCAGCTACTACTGGAAATACAGTAAATGCATCTCCTTCAAGTTCTACATCATATGTTGTAACTGGAACGGATGCTAATGGATGTGTTAATACTACAACTGCTTTAGTTAATGTAACTGCTAAGCCTCAGAATGTTATTGCATCAGCAAGTGCTACAAGCATCTGTGCAGGAGCAAGTACTAACTTAACAGCTACTGCTAATCCAATTTTAGGTGTAGCTAATTACTCATTCAACTCATCTAACGGAACTTATACTCCTATTACAGGTGGTACAGTAGTTAGAGATGGATCACTTACTTTAGATTCGTTTACATCAGGTGCATTGACTATTCCTTCGTTTACTTTAAATGGAGTAAGTTATACTACGGCATATATGACTTCTAATGGATTACTTACTTTAGGAGGTTCAGCACCTAGTACTACTTCGTATACTGCAATTAGTACAACTACGGGTTCAGGAATTGCTCTTTGTCCGTTCAATGCTGACTTAGATAGAGCTAATACTACCGTAGCTACTGACATGAGATGGCAAACTGTAGGTGATGAAATTGTATTCCAATGGACACAATTCCAAAGGTATTTACAAACTGAAAACTTTGATTTCCAAGTGAGATTAAATAGAGTTACTGGAATAGTTTCATTTGTTTACAGATTGAATTCAGGTCCAGGATCAGGTACTTTATACCAACCTCAAGTTGGTATCCGTACTTCTGCTACTGATTTCAAAAATATCAGTGTAGGTACAGGCTCAGAAAGTTGGAGTTCTCCATTAGCTAGTACTTCAAATTCTAGTTTAGTGAGATTTACAAGTGCAAGTCCAGCCCAAGCCTTTGTTTCAGGTTTGACTTACACATTTACTCCACCAGCACCAATTACTTACTCTTGGTCTTCATCTAACGTTGTTAATGCTAATTCTGCAACTACTGCAACTACTGCATTAGCATCTACAGAAACATTCAGTGTTACAGCAACTAATGGTACATGTACTACAACAGCTCAAACTACTGTTAATGTTGTTCCAAACCAAACTTGGTATCAAGATACAGATGGTGACGGATATGGAAAAACAGACGTTACTTTAACAGATTGTACTCAACCATCAGGTTATGCAGCATTAAGCGGCGATTGCAACGACAACAATCCAGCAGTTAATCCAGGCGCAACAGAAGTTTGTTGGAATGGAATTGACGACGATTGTGAC
>NZ_JACTAC010000077.1 GCF_014486675.1 Flavobacterium macrobrachii | reverse complement strand
AATAATTATTGTTGTGAACTATAAAAAATTCATCTTCTTCATAGTCTCCCGTTCCATCTGTTACAACCTGTAATTTGTCAATATTCCAGGCATTTTCTATTCTTAATTTGCTTTTCCTTTTGCCTCCTATATCAGTTGTTAAAAGATATCTTCCTTCCATTTTTTTTTCGCCATTTTCAAAATATAAGACGCATTTTCCATTTGGAAAATTGTCTTCAAAAAATATAGTTGATTTTATGGTCTCGTTTTCATAGTATGAAATGATTTCACCTTTTTTTTTGAAAAAATCTTTACTTTTTGAATACCCTTTACTTTCAATTTTACCAGAAGCATAGTAAATGGTTATAAAGTACTCTGGTTTTGTGTTTTTATAATCCTCTACAATCATGTAATATTTAAATTCCTTTTTTGTTGTTGGAAAAAATAAAGAATCCAAGTATATAGTTTTATCTTTTGAAGATTGAGCTAAAGTAGTAGTTGATACAAAAAATAAAAATATTAGATATTTCATTTGAAAATTTTTTACAAATATATTTTTTTAAAATAATTTAGCAACCTCTTGATTTACAAATTCTAAAAATCGCTCATCAGTTTCGGTGAACGGATCAAACACATGACTATCAATATCGATTTGACCAATGTTTTTTCCATTAACAAAAAGCGGAACTACAATTTCTGATTTAACCGTAAAACTACAGGCAATATAATTATCTTGTGCTGAAACATCTGGTACAACAAAATTGGCATTCGATTCGGCTACTTGTCCGCAAATTCCTTTTCCAAACGGAATTACAGTATGATCGGTTTCGGCACCAACATATGGTCCAAGATGTAAGGTTTTGTTTTCGTGATTGGCAAAATAAAAACCAACCCAATTATAATAATTTATATTGTCAGATAGGAATTGACAAAGATTTTTCAGTTTCAAATCTCTTTCTAAATTATTTTCAGAAAGAATAGTGATGACTTGTAGTTTTAGGTTTTCAAAATTCATTTTCAATTTTTTTATGCAAAAGTAATGACTGTACTTTTTTTATTTTATATAAATTTGTTAAAAATTTCCATTTGAAAAATACCATACAGCAATACAAACCCTTTCTTTTGTTTTTAGGAAAATTTGCGTTGACTTATTTGCTTCTTACTTTTTTGTATCAAAGTTATTTAGGTCAATTTGATGTAAAAAAAGCGGAAACGGATGGTTTTACTAAAATTGTTGCTAGTCAAACCGAGTTTCTTTTACAGTTGGTTGACAACAATTCCTATACAATGCCGCATTTGAAAGAACCAAGTGTGAAATTGTTTTATCACGGAAAATATATTGCCAGAATTATTGAAGGTTGTAACGCAGTTAGCGTGATGATTTTGTTTGTTGCTTTTGTGGTTGCTTTTACAGGAAAATTAAAAAATACTATCCTTTTTATTTTGATTGGACTTTTTGTAATTCATCTTTTAAATATTTTTAGAATTGCGCTTTTAAGTATCGCTTTGTATCATTATCCAAATTTAGAACATCTGCTTCATGGTGTTGTTTTTCCACTATTTATTTATGGTGTTGTGTTTTTTCTTTGGGTAATTTGGGTTAATAAATATTCGTCTTATGCTTCAACAACTCCTTCAAAATAAAAAAAAAGTAGCTCAGGTTTCTTTTTTGGTTCTCTTATTAATTTCAATCAGAGCTTTTGAAAACACTCTTTTTTATGATCCTTTTTTAAATTATTTCAAAAGCGAATATGCCAATTTGCCTTTTCCTGAAATAAGCGTAGTCAAGCTGTTTTTAAGTTTAGGATTTCGGTTTTATCTCAATTCTGTGATTTCATTATTTCTTTTGTATGTGATTTTTAATGACGGAAAAATGGTTAAATTTTCCATATTGTTATACATGATTTTGGGTTCAATATTGATGATAAGTTTCTTTTTTGTGCTCAATTTTTTTGGCGAAGAAAGCAAAATGACCTTATTCTACATTCGAAGATTTATCATCCAACCGATATTTATTTTGCTTTTTATTCCAGCGTTTTATTATCAAAAACAAATAAGAAAATCTTAAGAACAAGTAATTTGTCTTTTTTTTATCTTTGCATCATGATTTTCAAAAAACAACTAAGTATTTTAATTGCGTTTTTCGTTTTGGTTTCCAATTCGGGGTTGGCTTTTAATGTACATTTTTGTGAAGGGAAAATTGCTTCAATAACTTCTGTTTTTTCCGATGCTGAAGTTTGTGCAATGACAATAGAAGTTGAAAAAACTTGTTGTGCGAAAGCGGAACCAACGCACGAAAAATGTTGCTCCGACAAAGAAGTTAATCTAAAAAACAAAACAGAAAAAATTATTATCAAAACAATAGTTTTTGATATGAATACTGTTTTTTATTTCAGCGAATACAAAACACCTCAATTTGGTTTTTCTAAAGACCAATTCCAAACTCCAATTGTCGCGTATTATTGCGATGCCAACGCGCCGCCGTTATATAAACTTTACAGTCAATTTATTTACTATGCTTAATTTAATTATTTGATTTTCAATATTATTTGAATTTTTTTAATAATTAAATTATAAACTAATGAAAAACATTTTATGGTTCTTATTAGTGTTGTTTTCTTACAATGTTTTTGCACAAGAAAAACTCGAAGAAGTGCAAGTAAAAGCAACGCAAAAAGGACTAAAAAAATCACTAAAAGGTACAGCCAATATGACATTGGTTACCAGTAAAGAATTACTCAAAGCTGCATGTTGTAATTTAGCCGAAAGCTTTGAGACCAATCCTTCCATCGATGTTAATTTTTCCGATGCTTTAACAGGAACTAAGCAAATAAAAATGCTTGGATTAACTTCGCCATATATTATGATTACGGAAGAAAATGTACCTTCAGTTCGTGGTGCTTCACAAGCATTTGGATTATCATTCACGCCTGGAACTTGGGTTGATAATATTCAAATTACCAAAGGCGCAGGAAGTGTTGTTAACGGTTATGAAAGTATTTCGGGACAAATCAATACCGAATTGTTGAAACCGATGAACGACATTCCTTTTTTCTTGAATGCTTATGGTTCGACCGATTCGCGTTTTGAATTAAATACACATTTCAACAAAAAATTATCCGATAAATGGGCAACAAGTCTTTTTGTTCACGGAAATGCGCGCGTGTCAAAAAACGATATGAATAATGATGGTTTCCTAGATAATCCGTTGGGAAAACAAATCAATGTTGCTAATCGTTGGCAATATGCAAATGCAGAAACTGGTTGGGTTTCGTTTTTTAATTTCCGTTTTATGAAAGATGAAAAACAAACCGGAGAACTCGATTTTGATAAAGACAAACATAAATTTACAACCACTTTTTGGGGTTCTGAAATTAATTCGGAGCGATTTGATTTTACGTCAAAAGTAGGTTACGTTTGGAAAGAAATGCCTTTTCAAAGTATTGGTTTTCAAAATGCATTTACCAATCATAATCAACAATCGTATTTTGGTTTAAATCAATACGATATCAAGCAACAAAGTTATTATTCGAACCTGATTTTTAACTCGATTATCAGCAATACGATGCATAAATTTTCAACAGGTTTGAATTTTATGTATGACAAATATTCGGAATATATCAACACGTTTGATGTTAGTAGAATAGACAATTCGGTTGGTGCATTCTTCGAATATACTTTTGATAATAACGATAAATTGAGCTACGTTCTTGGCGGACGAATGGATTATCACAATAGGTTAGGAGCATTTTTTACACCGCGATTTCATCTGAAATACAATGCTTTTGAAAACTCAGTTTTTAGAATTTCTGCTGGAAGAGGAAAACGCGCCGCTAATATTTTTGCAGAAAATCAAAATCTTTTTGCCAGTTCAAGAACCATTTCAATTATGGGAACAAAAGGCGAAGTTTATGGTTTAAGTCCAGAAATTGCTTGGAATTATGGCGTAAGTTTTACTCAAAAATTCAAATTATTTTCCAAAAGTGCTGATGTTACAGTAGATTTTTATCGAACTGATTTTCAAAATCAAGTCGTGGTTGACGTGATGCAAAGTCCACAAGAATTGTTGTTTTATGATTTAGATGGAAAATCGTATGCTAACAGTTTACAAGTTGATTTCAATGTAGAACTTGTCAAGCATTTTAATTTGCGAACAGCGTATAAATATTTTGATATTTCAACCGATTATCTTTCAGGAAGTTATCAACGACCTTTACAAGCCAAACATCGATTTTTTGCCAATGTAGAATATGAAACGCATATTAAAGATAAAGGGCAACAATGGAAATTTGATTATACCTTCAATTGGTTAGGAAAACAACAATTGCCCAACACAGCAACAAATCCAGAACAAGACAGATTACCTAATTTCTCACCTTCATTTGGAGTGATGAATGCACAAATTACTCGAACATTTTCTAGTACGTTCGAAATGTATATTGGTGGAGAAAATATTGGAAATTACCGTCAAAGCAAAGCGGTTTTGGGTAGCGACAATCCTTTTGGACCAAATTTTGATACATCAATTGTGTATGCACCAGTTTTTGGGCAAATGTATTACGCAGGATTACGATTTAAAATAAAATAATAACAATTTCAATCTCAAAAATCAATCTCAAAAATCAATTTCAAATTCAAAAATCAATTACAAAATGAAAAATATAATTTTAGGAATGATGTTACTGTTTGTAACTCTTTCAACACAAGCACAAGAAAAAAAGAAAAAAAACGCTAAATACGATATCGAAGTTAATGGCAATTGCGAAATGTGTAAAAAACGAATTGAGCAAGCTGCTTTTTCTGTAAAAGGCGTAAAAAGTGCAGAATGGCATTCGGATGATACTACATTACATTTGATAATCAATGAAGAGAAATGTTCGCTGATTGAGGTGAAAAAAGCGATTGCCAAAGTTGGTCATGATACTGATGAAGTAAAAGCAACTGATGACGATTATGAAAGGCTTCACGGATGTTGTATGTATGGAAGAAAGTAGTTTAAAACTCCGTATCTTTGAAGAGGAGTTTTTATTTTAAAAATAGTTATTTTGAAAAAATTAGCTTTGTTGTTTATTTTGTTTTTTGGAAAAAATTTTGCTCAAAAAACGACGCAAGATCAAACGGTTTGGTTTGCTTATGCAGGTCAATATAAAGTTGCTGAAAAATGGGGTTATCATGCCGAAGCACAGTTTCGATTGGATAATGAATTGGAGCAAAGTTTGCAGAATTTATATCGAGTTGGAGCGATTTACTATTTGCCAAAAAATCAAAGTGTAACCGCTGGATATGCTTTAGTAAAAACATTAAATCGTTCGGTAGATGATTATTTTTCCGAAAATAGAATTTGGGAACAATATCAAATAAATAAAAAATGGCATTCGGATAAAAATACTATAATACATCGTTTTCGATTAGAGCAACGTTGGGTTGAAGAGCTTGGTTTGATTGATGATGAAGTGATAAATTTAGCGACAAATTATCAAAATAGATTGCGTTATTTGAATAGAAATTTATTTCAAATCATGCCTTTGCATAAAAATGAAAGTGAGATTTATGGTATTTTGCAAAGCGAAGTTTTCTTTAATCTAGGTGATAATAAAGTGAATTCTAAATTTTTTGATCAAAACCGATTTTTGGTTGGTTTAGGATTGAATTTTGAAAACAAAACAAGGTTTGAATTGGGTTATATGAACCATTTTATTACGTCGAGTTCATCTAATAATTTGATGCGTCATACAGTTTCGGTATCGTTGTTTCATAATTTAAGTTTTTTGACACAATAAAACCTTAGAAATACGTTAAAACTGCCTTTTAAACCAAAAAATATCACTACTTTCACGCTCGAATTTTTTACCCTTAAAATTAATATTGATGAGTGAATTTGATTGGATGCAATTATTAAATCCTGAGTTTTACATAACCATGACAGTTGGTGGTGTAAAGGTTGGTTTATGGATTGTATTGTTTATAGTTTTTGCAGAAACTGGTCTTTTTGCAGGTTTCTTTTTACCTGGTGATAGCTTACTTTTTTTAGCTGGAATTTACAGCAGAAGTTTAGTGGAAAATTTTATTTTTATTGAAAATGATTTTGCCAATGTACTTTTACTTTCAACATTAGTTGCAGTTGCCGGAATTATTGGAAATATGGTTGGGTATTGGTTTGGAAGTAAAAGCGGTTACTATTTGTATAAAAAAGAAGATAGCTTTTGGTTCAAGAAAAAATATTTAATTCAATCAAAAGATTTCTTCGAAAGATATGGTGGAAAAGCGATAATTTTTGCCCGTTTCCTTCCAATTTTTAGGACTTTTGCACCAATTGTTGCCGGAATTGTTTTCATGGACAAAAAGAAATTTATGTTTTATAACATTTTAAGTTCTTTCCTTTGGGCATTTACCTTGATTTTTGCTGGACATTATTTATATGGTTTGTTCCTTGATAAATTTGATATCGATTTAAAACATCACATTGAAAAAATTATTATTTTGATTATTTTGATTTCAACTTTTCCAGTTATTGTTAAGTTGTTTAAGAAGCCAAAAGCTACAGAATAAGAAAAAAATAAAAAGCAATAAAAAAATCCGTCACTATGAAATGACGGATTTTTTAGTTGTACCAAATTTGAATTTAGCTTTTTATTTTTGGGATTTATTGATTTTTACATCATGCCTGGCATTCCTCCGCCCATTGGCATTCCAGCTGCGTTTTCTTCTTTGATTTCAATTAAAGCACATTCAGTTGTTAAAATCATTCCAGCAACTGATGCAGCGTTCTCTAAAGCTACACGAGTTACTTTTTTAGGATCGATAATTCCAGCTTTTAGCATGTCAACATATTCGTCTGTTTTTGCATTGTAACCAAAGTTTTCTTTTCCTTCAGATACTTTTGCTACTACAACAGAACCTTCTAAACCTGCATTTTCAACAATTGTTCTCAATGGAGATTCAACAGCACGAGATACAATTTGAATTCCAGTTGCTTCGTCAGCATTGTCAGCTTTTATTGAGGTTAATGTAGCTTTTGCTCTTAATAAAGCAACGCCACCACCAGCAACAATTCCTTCTTCAACAGCAGCACGAGTTGCATGTAAAGCATCGTCAACGCGGTCTTTTTTCTCTTTCATTTCTACTTCAGAAGCAGCACCAACATAAAGAACTGCAACACCGCCAGCCAATTTAGCCAAACGTTCTTGTAATTTTTCTTTATCATAATCAGAGGTCGTAGTTTCCATCTGACCTTTGATTTGATTTACTCTGTTTTTAATTAAATCGGCATTTCCAGCACCATTTACAATTGTAGTATTGTCTTTATCGATAGCGATTTTTTCTGCTGTTCCAAGCATTTCTAAAGTTGCATTTTCTAGTGTATAACCACTTTCTTCTGCAATTACAGTTCCGCCAGTTAAGATAGCGATGTCTTCTAGCATGGCTTTTCTTCTGTCGCCAAATCCTGGAGCTTTAACTGCTGCAATTTTTAATGCACCACGTAATTTATTTACAACCAAAGTTGATAACGCTTCACCATCAACATCTTCTGCAATAATTAATAATGGTTTTCCAGATTGAGCGACTGGTTCAAGAACAGGAAGTAATTCTTTTAACGAAGATACTTTTTTGTCATATAATAGAATGTAAGGATTTTCCAATTCTACATTCATTTTCTCTGGATTAGTAACAAAGTATGGAGATAAATAACCTCTATCAAATTGCATTCCTTCTACAACATCTACATAAGTATCTGTTCCTTTGGCTTCTTCAACCGTGATTACACCTTCTTTTCCAACTTTTCCAAAAGCAGTAGCAATTAAATCACCAATAACTTCGTCGTTATTAGCAGAAATTGAAGCAACTTGCTTGATTTTTTCTGATGATGAACCAACTTCTTGCGCTTGTTTTCCAAGGTCAGCAACGATGGCTTCAACTGCTTTGTCAATTCCGCGTTTTAAATCCATTGGATTGGCTCCAGCGGCAACGTTTTTTAATCCTTCTTTTACAATGGCTTGTGCCAAAACGGTTGCAGTTGTAGTTCCGTCTCCAGCTAAATCATTAGTTTTTGACGCTACTTCTTTAACCATTTGCGCACCCATATTTTCTAATGGATCTTTTAATTCTATTTCTTTAGCCACAGAAACACCATCTTTAGTTACTGTTGGTCCGCCAAATGATTTTGAAATAATTACATTTCTACCTTTTGGTCCAAGAGTTACTTTTACTGCATTTGCTAAAGCGTCAACACCACGTTTTAATCCGTCACGTGCTTCAATATCGAATTTTATATCTTTTGCCATTTTAATTTTTGTTTTTTTTGTCTTATTACTTAATACTCAAATCTTAATTCTAATTAAATAATTGCAAGAATATCGTCTTCTCTCATAATTAAATAATCTTTTCCATCCAATTTTAGATCGGTTCCAGCGTATTTACCATAAAGAACGGTATCGCCAACTTTTACTGTCATTGGTTCGTCTTTTTTGCCATTACCTACAGCAAGAACAGTTCCTTTTTGTGGTTTTTCTTTTGCTGTATCGGGAATAATAATTCCAGAAGCAGTTTGTGTTTCGGCTGCTGCTGGTTCCACAATTACGCGGTCTGAAAGCGGTTTAATGTTTAATGCCATAATGTTTATATTTTATGATTTATTAAAATTTTATTGTTGCTTTTAATTAGTCAGAAATTGTGCCATTTGGGCAAAACTGACAATTTTTCAGCGAAGATAGACAAAGTTGACAAAATGGTAAGACTATTTTCTAATATCCCGAAGTTTCGGGACTGACTGAAATGGCATCCTTTTTCTTGGAAAGAAAAAGATAGAATTGAAGTTGGTTCTACGATAAGCTCAGGATGACAGGATTGTAAAAATACTCAAGCGATTCGCTCCAAATTTTTTCAAAAAAAAAGTCCCGATTTTGGTCGAGACTTTCTTTGTAGATTTGTGCATTTCTTATTTTTTCTCCTCAACTGCTGGAGTTATTGGAGTTGCAGTTTCAGTTTTTGCTGCTGGTGTTTCAGCAGGTTTTGCTGGCGTTGAAATGGATGATTCGTCAATTACTTTTGAACTCGAATCGTTTAATGTTCCAGTAAAACTTAGACTTGAGAAAAGTATTAATAGGATTAAAACTCCTGCTAATGTCCATGTGCTTTTGTCTAGGAAGTCTGTTGTTTTTTGAACACCACCTAACTGGGTTGAACCACCAAGTGTTGATGAAAGTCCGCCGCCTTTAGGGTTTTGAACCATGATAACTACGATTAGTAAAAAACAAACGATTGTGATTAATACTAAAAAGATTGAAAATGTACTCATTACTAATTATTATTTTGTTGTAAAGTCTTTATATCTAAAATTCGGTCTGCAAAGAAACTACTTTTTTCTGGATATTTCAAAATTAATATTTCATAAGCTTGAATTGCTTTGGTATATTTTTTTTGTTCCAAATAAACTCGGGCTAATGTTTCGGTCATTAGATAGGTTGTTTCTTCGGAGAATGGTTTGATTTCTGGTACTGGTGCGTCTTTTGAAACGGTTGGTATTTTTGGGTTATTTTCGATGAATTTGTCAATTAAATCCAGCTTTTTCTTGCGTTCTTCGTCAACTGGATGTGTTTCTTCTTTTTTGATTTCTTCCCTGATGATGGGTTTGAAACGTGCTAATTGCAACCATTCTTCAAAGGAATGTTTTTCGTTTTTAGAAAATTCAAGTGGTTTTCCTATTTCTAGTTTTTCAGCAACTTTTTCTTCTTCGGTTGTTGATTCTTTGATGGAAGAACGAATGGATTGTTCTAATAAATTGGCAGTCGAAGAATGATTTTGCACGACAACAATTTCGCTTTCGACAACGTTAATGTTGAGTAATTCTTCTAATTTCTTTTCGTATAATCCTTTTTGAACGGCTACAAAATCATCGGAAGTGATGAAATCAAACAGCATACTTCTGTCGGTTGTATAAGCTGCGGCAACTTTTAGTGCATAATTGTATTTGTAACTATCCTGATTGTACAAATGTTTTAATCGCAAAACGCGCGCACTTTGAAAATAGGGAAATTCCTCTAGAACATTTTCTAGAGTTTCCGCATATCGCTCGTTGATAGCTTCGGGTTTGTTGAGTAAAAAAGTATAATCGGTTAGGTTCAAGTTTTTGTTATTTGTTATCGGTTTTCAGTTGTCTGTCATTTTCAATTGGATTGGAAATTACCATTTTGCTAATGATTCGTTGAAAATATCTTGTGTGATTCGTTCAAAAATAGCATCCAACGAAGTTGTTAATTGTGCGCCAGTTAATTGTGTATTTGCTGGAAAATCATCAAAGAATGTAAAACTTTTTTCAAAATTATCTTCTTCTTTGTTTTTATTGGTAAATCGAACGTTAACGGTAATCGATAAACGGTTTTGTGCTGCTCTAATATCTGCCGTTGCGGTCATTGGAGTAACGCTGTAACGAGTGATTTCGCCTTCATAAACCAAATCACCATTGGAATTTGTTAAATTTAAATTGGTTTGATTTTGAATTAAATCTTGCAAACGCAATGTAAATGTTCGTTCAATTCCGGGTTCAACCAAGTCGGCATTATTTTGAAAATAATTCACTTGAAAGGTTTTGGCATTGATTTTTCCTGTTCCGGTAAAGTTGTAAACACCACAACCATTCACTGCAAAAGCAACCAATAAAACCAATATGTATTTTGTAAATTTCATTTGTTATTTTTCAAAAGTCAAATATACTAGCTTTTATAAATCAAATTGTTTAATTTTTCGATAAAGTGTTCTTTCGGAAATTCCCAATTCATCGGCTGCAGCTTTTCGTTTTCCTTTATGGCGTTCAAGAGATTTCTTTATCAACTCGATTTCTTTTTGTTCCAATTTTAAAACTTCTTCCTCTTCAACGGTTTCAGCCATTAAATAGTTGGCGTCATCATCTTCATCGTCAAATTCTTCTTGATGTGGTTCGTTGTGTTTTGGAATAGCATTGAGTTGCGATTCTTCATCAAAAACAATTGGACTTTCGGTTGTTGCTGAACCATATACTTTTTGAATTAAACTTGGATTGATGTCTTGTGTTTTGGCACCGTTTTTCATCAATTCCAATGTCAATTTTTTCAAATCATTCAAGTCACTTTTCATGTCAAAAAGAACTTTGTATAAAATATCTCTTTCGGTTGCAAAATCACTATCCGTTTTTTTTCCACCAACTACCGAAGGTAAATTGCTTCCTTCAACTGGTAAATAGGATTGCAACGTTGCCAAAGTAACCTCGCGATTGGTTTCCAATACCGAAATTTGCTCGGCTACGTTTCGCAACTGACGAATGTTTCCACTCCAACGGTATTTTTGTAAAAACTGTATGGCATCGTCACTCAATTTTATCGGTGGCATTTTATATTTATGAGCAAAATCAGCTGCGAATTTTCTAAACAATAAATGAATGTCGTCTTTCCTGTCGCGCAATGGTGGCAATGGAATGTCAACCGTACTTAAACGATAGTATAAATCTTCACGGAATTTGCCTTTTTCAATTGCGTCAAACATATTTACGTTGGTTGCAGCAACGATACGAACATTCGTTTTTTGAACTTGTGAAGAACCTACTTTTATAAATTCACCATTTTCCAACACACGAAGCAATCGAACTTGAGTTGTCAACGGCAATTCGCCCACTTCATCCAAAAAAATCGTTCCGCCATCGGCTACTTCAAAATACCCTTCACGCGTATTTGTTGCGCCAGTAAAAGCACCTTTTTCGTGACCAAAAAGCTCACTATCAATCGTTCCTTCTGGAATTGCTCCACAGTTTACGGCAATGTATTTTCCGTGTTTTCTGTGCGAAAGCGAATGGATAATTCTTGGAATACTTTCTTTTCCAACACCACTTTCTCCAACAACCAATACCGAAATATCAGTTGGCGCAACCTGAATTGCTTTCTCGATAGCACGATTCAATTTTGGGTCATTCCCAATAATTTCAAACCGTTGTTTTATATTTTGAACTGATTCCATTTTTTAATTTTTTTTGCCACAGATTAAAATGATTTTCACAGATTTTAAAATCAATTTTAATTTTGTAACTATAGCACATATCGTTTGTATTGTAGCGATTTTGGTTGAAAATTAATCAGTAAACCTATTTCTGAATTAGATAGTTTCATGTAATTTAAAACTTGCGCTACGTGTTCATTTGAGAATTCTTTTATGGCTTTAACTTCTAATATTATATCTTCATTAACTATAAAGTCAGCGTAAAAACGGTGGGGTAAAATTTTTCCTTTGTATTCTATAATGAATTCTTTTTCCCTTTCAAACAAGATGTTATTTTCTTTAAATTCAATTTCTAAAGCATCTTTATAGATTATTTCTAACAAACCTGGGCCAAGATTTCTATGAACTTCCATACATATTCCAATAATCTTGTATGTTTCTTCTTCTCTGTAATGTTCCATTTTAAAGTTTATTAAGAAAATAATCTGTGAAAATCATTTTAATCTGTGGCTAAAAATCAATTCATCTCACTATACCCAACCGCTTCACCAATCAATGTCGCCGTTGTACAATCACTAATTTTCACCATCACAAAATCCCCAACTTTATAATCACCTTTCGGGAAAACGGCTACTACATTCTCAGAATTTCTTCCGCTCCAATGTTGGTCTGACTTCTTCGATTCTTTTTCAATCAAAATTTCTACTGTTTGACCTAAGAAACGTTTTGTTCTCTTTTCGCTTAAAATCTGTTGTAAATCAACTACTTCTTGCAAACGTCTTTTCTTCACTTCTTCTGGAACATCATCTTCCATCTTTCTCGCTGCCAAAGTTCCTGGTCGTTCAGAATACGCAAACATATAACCAAAGTCATATTCAACATATTCCATCAAACTCAACGTATCTTGGTGATCTTCTTCGGTTTCTGTTGGGAAACCAGTAATCATGTCTTGTGAAATCGAACAATCTGGAATGATACGCTTAATTTTATCTACCAATTCCATGTATTCTTCTCGCGTATGTTGGCGATTCATTTCCTTTAAAATTCTCGTGCTTCCGCTTTGAACCGGTAAATGGATGTAATTACAAACATTGTCATATTTAGCAATCACATGAAGCACTTCTTCATGCATATCTTGTGGATTGGAAGTCGAAAAACGGAAACGCATTTTAGGGAAAGCAATAGCACATTGTTCCAGTAGTTGAGCAAAATCAGTAGCCGTAGCTTTTTGCATATCGGTAGCTTTATCAAAATCTTTTTTCAAACCGCCGCCATACCAAAGGTAACTGTCCACGTTTTGACCTAAAAGACAAACTTCTTTAAAACCTCTATTCCACAAATCCTGAATTTCTTCCATAATACTTTGCGGTTCACGACTACGTTCACGTCCGCGAGTAAACGGAACCACACAAAACGTACACATATTATCACAACCACGAGTAATAGAAACAAACGCATTCACACCGTTACTATTCAAACGAACCGGAGCAATATCGCCATAGGTTTCATCTTTCGAAAGAATAACATTTATGGCATCGCGTCCTTCTTCCACTTCTTTCAAAAGATTTGGTAAATCCTTGTAAGCATCAGGACCAACAACCATATCAACGATTTTTTCTTCCTCCAAGAATTGACTTTTCAAGCGTTCCGCCATACAGCCCAAAACCCCAACTTTCATCCCTGGATTAATACTGCGTTTCACGGCATTATATTTCTCCAAACGCTTTCTTACCGTCATTTCTGCCTTGTCGCGAATAGAACAAGTATTCACCAAAACCAAATCGGCTTCTTCCAAATTCTGAGTTGTATTATAACCTTGTTCGGTCAAAATTGAAGCTACAATCTCGCTGTCCGAAAAATTCATCGCACAACCATAACTCTCTATAAAAAGCTTCTTTGTATTTTCTTCCTTGTGTTCTAAAACAAGTGATGTGCCTTGTTTTTTCTCGTCAATTTCTTTTTCCATAAAATATTCTTCGCTAAATCGGGAAGCAAAGATAATACTAAATTATAAAATATGACAAGATGGCAGAAATGGTTTAACAAAAGTTTTTGAAGCGAACCATTCAGGCTTTTTTGGAATCCATTTTCCCGCTTTCCGTTTCAATCTTTTTGTTTTTGTCACCCTGAGCGCAGTCGAAGGGCTTTTCATAAAAAACAAAAGGGATTTCCACTTCAAATGAAATTCATCGAACTCCAATAAAAATTATTTAATCATTGAGATAATCGAGGTTAAAAAATTAGACCATTAACATACCAGCTTCGAAAATCCTAGTGACTTCGTCTTTAAGTAGCATCAATTGTAGTAAGTTTAATTAGTTACAAATACAATCCAGACGCTTTTTTCAATGTTGGTTAAGTGTTTCTTTTTTATGATTGATGAAAGAATTCAAAACAAAATAAGCCTTCTCAATTTGTAGGACGGCTTTTCAATTTTATAATTGTTTTATTAAAGTATAAAAACCATAAGGAACACTAAAATCTCTAAATGTTGAAGCTCCATAAATATTCTCCTTACTTCTACCATTATGAGACTTAATATGATATAGCTGAGCAATATTTTTTTCAACTCCATTTTCAACCACTCTTCTTATGATTAATGCCGCCTCTAAACCAGAGTCATCATTTGCAGGTTCATCAAAAAACATATAT
>NZ_JACTAC010000076.1 GCF_014486675.1 Flavobacterium macrobrachii | reverse complement strand
ACAATTTTAAACTGTTGATTTTCAAATAATTAAACCCTTAACTTAATGACATTGTGCTAGCGCAAGGTGCTGGAGCTATTGGTAACAAAGCCATTGGAACAGGAGCCATTGGAGGAATGTTAATAGGAACTATTTTGGGAGTATTTGTAATTCCGGTGTTGTTTATTGTGTTCCAAGGTTTACAAGAGCGAATTAGCGGTAAACCAAAAAACATTTTACCTGAATCGGAATTAGAAGCCGAAGAAAATTAATAACTAGATACTGAAAAATTCAGCATAAAAATGAAAAAGCCATATATAATCAAAAGTGTACTTTTTGTAGCCATCATGACGCTGATGCAGTCGTGTTTTGTAGCCAAAGACTATGAAGCGCCAAAAGGAACCACCGAAAATCTATTCCGAACCGAAAGTACGGATACAACCTCAATAGCATCGGTGCCTTGGAATAAATTATTTACTGATACTATTTTGCAACAACACATCAACGAATGCTTGCAAAACAATTTAGACCTAAAAATTGCACTGCAAAATATCGAAGCGGCTGAAGCAACCTTCAAGCAAGGAAAAGCAGGTTATTTACCTTCAGTAACGGCAAATGCTTCGCTAACGCATCAAGAATTGTCCAGCAATAGCCAGTTTGGACGATTATTCAGTTCGTTAGACCAATATGAACTATCAGCAAAATTATCTTGGGAAGCCGATATTTTGGGAAAAATACGAAGCACCAAACGAGCCGCTTTAGCACAATTACTTCAATCCAATGCAGCTAAACAAGCCGTCCAAACCGAATTGATTGCAACCGTTTCATCTTTGTATTTTCAATTGCTTGCGGTGGATGCACAAATTAAAGTAGTGACCAAAACACTCGAGAACAGGACCGAAAGTGTTGAGGTAATCCAAGCATTAAAAAAAGCCGGAAATGTAAACGAAGTAGCGGTAAAACAAACCGAAGCGCAAAAATATGCTACCCAAATCATATTGAAAGATTTGGAATTCAACAGAAAAGTACTTGAAAATACCTTTTCGCAGTTGCTAGGAAAAGTTTCAGGAACCGTAAATCGTTCTGCATTTGAAACCCAAAAAATTGAGGCACATGTCAGTGCCGGACTTCCAGTTTCGGTCTTGAGTAAACGTCCTGATGTGGTTTCGGCGGAGTTAAACTTTAGAAGTTCTTTTGAACAAACTAATGTAGCGCGCAGTTTTTTTTATCCATCCTTAACCTTGAACGCTACTAGCGGTTTACAAGCTCTAGAACTTAAGCAATGGTTCAGTACCAATTCTATTTTTGCTACAGTAATCGCCGGATTAACACAACCAGTTTTTGCTCAACGTCAAAACAAAACCCGTTTAGAAATAGCCAAAGCCAATCAGCAAAAAGCCTACCTTCAATATGAAAAAGCCATTTTAGCTGCAGGTAAAGAAGTGTCAGATGCCTTGGCGAGTTATGAAAACGAAACCTCAAAACTAGCCATCCGCAAAAACCAGTTGGAAGCCTTAACCCAAGCAGCCAATTATTCAGATGAACTATTACAATACGGAATGGTAAACTACCTAGAAGTATTAACCGCCAAAGACAACGCACTAAACACCGAAATCAATTATATTGATAACAAATACAAACAAATGAACGCAGTGATACAATTATACAAAGCCTTAGGTGGAGGAAATTAAACACAGCAATAATAGTATTACACATACCAGCCTTTTGGCTGGTTTTTTTTATCCACAAAACTCCCAACTTCTACCTTCTATTTTCTGCCTTCCAAACTGTCATTCCCGCGAAGGCGGGAACCCAAAATCAAATCTCAAAAAAACCAGTAAAGCGAATAAATCATCACCAATCCGAGACATCCGTGTCAAAACTTAGCGTCTCAGCGCCTTAGCGATAAATCCCACGAGCAAAGCGAACATAATTTGTGTTAATTTGTGAAATTTGTGTTTAAAAAATCTAGGAGCAAAGCGACCAATCTTAAATGCCCTTAAATTCCTAAATGGTTAAAAGAAACAATGAGCAAAGCGAACATAATTTGTATCAATTCGTGAATTCGCGATAAAAAATAAGCAAAGCGAAAAAATCATCACCAATCCGAGACATCCGTGTCAAAACTTAGCGTCTCAGCGCCTTAGCGATAAATCCCACGAGCAAAGCGAACATAATTTGTGTTAATTTGTGAAATTTGTGTTTAAAAAATCCAGGAGCAAAGCGACCAATCTTAAATGCCCTTAAATTCCTAAATGGTTAAAAGAAACAATGAGCAAAGCGAAAATAATTTGTATCAATTCGTGAATTAGCGGTAAAAAAAAAGCAAAGCGAAAAAATCATCACCAATCCTTCAAATCTATATTTAATTATAAATGAGCAAAGTGAGTAAAACTATCACTTACAATCACCAACATACTTGTCAATCATATACTTTGTAATCTCCTTCAATTCATCACCATTCTCTGGGTTTCGTCCATCTTGGTTGAAAAAAGTTACTGTTCCATCTTTTTTGCCATACCAAACAATAGCTTTCCCGTTTTTAAAAAAAGTAGTCGTATCGCAAACTTTAATTTTTCGGAGTTCAAATTCGTTCTCATCAAAAGGAATAACAATTTCAGAAATGAACCCTAAATTCTCTTGTTGACAATCTATTTTTTCATAATGATTTCCTTTCCAAAGCATACACTGCTTTTCAGGCAAGATAATTTCTTTCATTCCATAACCTGCTAAAAACATCCCAGCAAAAGCTAAAATCCAAATCCCAATTTTCTTTTTTCCAGAAAAACCTTTTTCATCTTCTTTGGGTTCAATGAAAGTATTTTTCCTATCAGTAATATTTTCCTCTGATTTTGAGCTGTCTAAACTGCCATTTTTAATAAAATTACTTAATGGTCTTGGTTTAAAATCAACAATAATAGCTAAGATTTCCAGATACTCGACACCAGCGTTATAATTTTCTCGTTTAATAAAAAATTGTATTGGTTTTAAACGATCAATATCAAATTTCTGAATGCCTTTTTTTAAATCGTCTTCTTTCGCAACATTAAAAAACAATCGAAAGGTATTCTCATCTGCTTTAGATAGTTCTCTGTCAACAATAATTTCACAAATAGTTCTCAAACTAGTCAATTTCGGATCCAAAAGATAACTAGAAAACTCACCATAACAAGCTTCTTTTAACTTGTTTTTGATAGCTTTTGGATAATCAATATGAGATAATTTCATGTCTTGAAAATGAATTAAACTGAATTTTTCGGAAATATCGGAAACATCGGAAATCCTTATTAATACTGGGCAAAAATCACTTTTACTTTGTCTCAGAATTAGTTCTTGTTCTATATCGCGATAGAACAAATGTACAAAACTAGTTCTAAAAAAGTGTTGTTGTACAAAACCGAAATTTTTGTTCGGGAAGTATAAAAAATAAGGTTTTGTAACAACACACTTCACTTCCCAAAAAAAACAATCGAGTACTCAAAAAAAACGCTCAGGCATTTGCCCTGGCTATGGCTTCGGACAGAATCCGGACAGCCAAAACTATGTCCAATTTTTAAATTTTAAAATCATGAAGAATATAATTTTAGGTTCACTTTTTATATTGTCATCTATTTCGTTGACATCTTGTAAAGCTGAGGCAATTGAAGAAAAAGTTGCCAATCAAACTGTAAATGCTGATGGTGATACTGGTGGACAAACAAGTCCATTAACACCTCCAACACCACCTAAAAAACCATAATTTTTTTGTAGAAGTACTTTTTCTATATAAAATTTAATAATTTCGGGAAATGATACTAAAGCGGTTTCTTTTCCCGATTTTTATTCTTTTGATTTTTTCATGCAAGAAAAACTCAGATTATGATACTGATTTTAATTCCATCAATTATGATGATGCTATTAAAAAAGCAGCTGAATATTTAGAAAATCAAAAATACGACAGTGCTTTCTACTATTTTGAAAAAGCCAATATTTTAGCAACGGATAAAAAGCAAAAAACCTATGCTTTAATGCTTATGGCAGATATTCAAATTATTAATTCTGATTACACTGGTGCCGAAACCACAATTACGCAAGCCTATGAAAATTGTGATAATCCTGAATATTTGACCTATATCTACAATACCTTTGGAAGGATTTATCAAGAATTAAATGATTACAACGAATCGATTATATATTATAAAAAATGTTATAATGATACCCTTAGTAGTAGTAACAAAGCCATTATAAAAAATAATATTTCGGTAAATTACATCGAAAATAAAGACTACAAAAAGGCAATACAATTACTTAAAACTATAGCAGAAGACGACTCTTTACAGTATAATAAAGCGCAGCATGCAAGAGTTCTAGATAATTTAGGATATGCTTATTTCAAAATAAACCATGATAAAGCATTTCCGCTTTTGAATGAAGCAAATAATTTGAGAAATAGTTTGTTGGAAGTAAACGAAAGTATTTCTTCGCAAATCCACCTTTCTGAGTATTTTCAAAAAACAAATCCTAAACTAGCCTATCAATATGCCCAAAAGGCATTCAATGCTGCACAAATAGTGAATAGTCCTGACGACAAACTAGAAGCTTTGAAGTTTATGATTGAAGCAAGTGACTCCAATCAAACAAAAGAATTAGCCTTACAACAAATCCATTTGTCAGACAGCATAACAAAAGCACGACAAATAGCCAAAAACCAATTTGCAAAAATTAAGTTTGATTCCAAAAAAGCAACAAAAGAACTTGAAAGACAAAAGCAGTTAAAAGAATATTTTATACTTGGAATAGTACTACTCATTGGACTGGCTATTTTTATTTATTACAGAATTAAAATAAGTAATCGTAAAAAAATCGAAGAAACAGCCTTTAGAACCGAAAGTCGAATTGCCAAAAGACTTCATGACGAACTAGCCAATGATGTGCACAATGCCATAGCTTTTGCCGAAACCCAAAACTTGGAAAATCCACTAAACAAAGAAGCCTTGTTGGAAAATTTAGACACTATCTACTGTAGAACCAGAAACATATCAGCTGAAAACAGAGATATTGATACAGGGGAAAATTACCTCGAAAAATTAAAAGCCTTGATGGCAAGTTATAACGCTGATGATAGAAATGTGATTGTAAATGTAGATGGATTTCAGCACCAAAAAACTTCCAAAGAAATCAAAGTAGCCATTCATAGAGTGTTCCAAGAATTATTGGTCAATATGAAAAAACATAGTCAGTGTACATTAGTTGGAATCAGCATTAAAACAGATAAAAATAGGATAGAAGCAACCTATTCCGACAACGGAATTGGAACCTCCAATTTGTTAAATTTAAAAAATGGACTTCAAAATGCGGAAAACCGTATTCATTCACTAAAAGGAACTATTACATTTGATACCGAACCCAATAAAGGTTTCAAAGTAAAAATTACCATCCCAAATTAAAAGAGTATGTACAAAAAAGTCCTAATAGCCGAAGATTTTGACAGTATCAATATAGCAGTAGAACAAACACTAAAAGATTTGGGAGTTCAAGAAATACAATATGCCAAATATTGTGATGATGCCATTCTAAAATTCAAAAAAGCACTACAAGACCACCAACCATTTGATTTGCTAATTAGCGATTTATCTTTTGTAGAAGACTATCGCGAAGTAACCATAGCGTCAGGAGAAGAACTTATTCAAGCAATCAAAGAAATCCAGCCCACTATAAATATAATAGTCTATTCCGTAGAAGACAAACCCTATATCATCAAAACCCTTTTTGACGAAGCGCAAATCAATGGCTACGTAAAAAAAGGAAGAAACAGCATCAGCCAGCTCAAAACCGCAATCGAAACACTACTCTATGGAAAAACTTTCATTTCTCCCGAGCTAACCCATGCGTTGCAAGACAAAACAGGAAAAGAAATAGACAACTATGACATTACACTGCTTTCCCATCTTGCAAACGGTGTTGCCATAGAAGAAATGGAAACCCTTTTCAAACACCTAAACATCACACCAAACAGCAAATCCACAATCGAGAAACGAGTAGCCAAACTAAAAGATTACTTCAAAGCCAACAACAACATCCATCTAATTGCCATCACCAAAGATTTAGGTATTATATAATCACGTCCTTCCGTCACTTCGAGTGATTTTGCCAACTGAAAATGCCAATTTTTAGTTGGTGAAATTGTATCGAGAAGCGACTTCTATTATCTTTTCTCTTGTTTCTTTTCTCTTGTTTCTAAAACCTACAACCTATTCACACATCACCCGTCACTTCGAGTGATTTTGCCAACTGAAAATGCCAATTTTTAGTTGGTAAAATTGTATCGAGAAGCGATCTCAACAGTATCCTCTCAGTCTATTCTCTATTCGCTATTCTCTATTTTCTATTCTCTTTTTTCTAAAACCTACAACCTATTCACACATCACCCGTCACTTCGAGTGATTTTGCCAACTGAAAATGCCATTTTTAGTTGGTAAAATTGTATCGAGAAGCGATCTCAACAGTATCCTCTCAATCTATTCTCTTTTTTCTATTCTCTTTTTTCTAAAACCTACAACCTATTCACACATCACCCGTCACTTCGAGTGATTTTGCCAACTGAAAATGCCAATTTTTAGTTGGTAAAATTGTATCGAGAAGCAACTTCTATTATCTTTTCTCTCCCAATTACGGTTTCCCGTAAAATACTTCCAAACCAACAAATTATATTTGTCAATAATATTTGTGGTAACAATACCATCGGCAAAGACTATTATTTAGAAACCTGCCGGTGGTATTTGTAATTTGAATTCAAAACAAAACCTATAACAACAAGAAATAAAGCAAAATAATTTCGTAATTAACTATAAATTAACCACTTTTGTCAAATAACCGACCTAGAACTGTTAAAAAATATCAAATTAAAATAAAACGGATGAAGCAACTATACGTACTACTATTTTTTTGTCTAACCTCTGTCATAAATGCAAACGCAAAAGAAAACACCGCACCACTTGCGCCAGCCGCTACGATTACTGGAGGAACAACTGTCTGCCAAAACGCAGCCAGTCCACTAATCACTTTCACTGGAAGCGGCGGAACAGCACCTTATACGTTTACTTATAAAATAAATAATGGACCCGATCTGACAGTGGCGACAACTTCGGGAAATACAGTTACAGTTTCTGCTCCCACTGGAACAGCAGGTACTTTTACGTATTCTTTGGTTAGTGTTCAAGATTCTTCAAATCCAGTTCAAGTAAGCAATGTTAATGGGAATACAGTAATGATAATTACGCCTCAAGCAAATGCTGACTTATCTTCTTCGGCTGATTTTAGTGTATTTAACGGATTTCCCACTTATAGAGTTTGTACAAATCAACCAACTCAGTTAGACTTTAATAATGCCTCTTCAACATTAGCAACTAATACTAACTATAGCATAAATTGGGGAGATGGTTCTCCTAATTTCACAGGTACAACTTGGACAAGTTTATCACATACTTATCAGGTTGGTTTGTGGACATTGACCTATTCAATTTCAGCTCAAAATGGCTGTAATATAACTAAGATTTATAAAGTTTTTGTTGGAAATAATCCTGCTGTAGGATTAGAAAACCCAGGAAACACTGATGTTTGTATTACTTCTTCATTAACTTTCCCAATTACAGGAACTGAAAATAATCCTCCAGGAACGACTTATGTAGTAACGTTTAATGATAATTCACCACCAACAACATTCAATCATCCTCCACCAAGTTCTATTACACACACTTTTTTAAATAGTTCATGTGGAACTACAAGTGTATCTGGACCTACAACATATTCTAATTCCTTTTTTGCAAATATTATAGCAGTTAATCCTTGCGATCAGTCTTCCGCTATGGTTGTGCCAATCAGAATATCAACAGCACCTGATGCAGACTTTGGTTTGCCTCAACAAAGTGTTTGTGTTGGGAGTCAAATATGTATTACAAATACTTCAATTGGAGGAGATTCTGCTTCATCTTCTGGATGTACTTTGCCTAAACTTATTTGGTCAATTTCTCCAGCCACAGGATTTTCTTTAGCAAGTGGCACATTAGGAAATGATTTTAATTCAACAAATACTAACTCTTGGGTTAGCGGTTCAACTAATATTTGTCCTGTTTTTTCAGTCGCAGGAAATTATACTATTACCCTGAAAATAGGAAATCGATGCGGAATTGATACTATAACTAAAACGATTTGTGTACAACCACAACTAACTCCTCAATTTACCTTAAACACTAACGCTGGATGTGCTCCACAAGCCATTACAGCAACAAATACTACCAACTTAGCAAACCAATGTGCAACTCCATCATATCAATGGTCTGTTGCTTATTCACCTACAAATTGTGGCACATCGACAACACCAATTCCTAATCAAACCACACAAAATGCTTCTTTTAATTTTACGGAACCGGGAAATTATACGATTACATTAACCACTACAAATTCCTGTGGAAGCACAACAACTTCTCAAACAGTAACAGTAAAAAAGCCACCAACAGTTTCAATAGCTGCAATAAACAATTTCTGTGGAACGGCAAATATCGCACCTGTTGCCACAGTAGCTTCTTGCGCGCCAACTGGAAGTACTCTTACTTATGCTTGGAGTTTCCCTGGCGGAAATCCGGCAACAGCTAATACTCTAAATCCAGGAACCATAAGTTATACTTCAGCAGGTTCATATACTGTTTTATTAACAGTAACGAATGAGTGTGGAGTTTCCAATACCGCTTCTCAAACATTTTCGGTAAATGAAGCACCCGTAATTACAAATACAATTTTATCTCAAACGATTTGTTCGGGTTCCCAAACGGCTCCTGTTATTTTAACAGCTAATCCTTCTGGAACTACATTTTCGTGGACTGCTGTTGGAACCGCTGGAGTAATGGGTTTTGTTGCTTCCGGAACTTCAAGTACTATTCCAGCACAAACTATTACTACAACAAATACAGTAAATGGAACAGTAACATACACAATTACACCATCGTTTAATAACTGTGTAGGAACTCCGATAAATTATGTAATTACGGTTAATCCCGCACCAGTAATTTCCACACAGCCGGTTTCCAGTACAGTTTGTATAGACGGTAATCCTACTTTATTATCAGTGGCTTTGAGTAGCACTTCGGTAACACCGTCTTATCAATGGTATGCCAATACGGTTAACTCTACTGTGGGAGGAACAGCAATATCGGGAGCTGTTAATAGTTCCTATATGCCTCCTTCAAATACTGTTGGTGTTGTGTATTATTATTGTGTGATTGCATTAGCTTCTGGAGGATGTTCAGGATTAACTTCAAGTGTAGCATCGGTAACCGTAAATCCTTTACCAACTATAGTAACGCAACCTCTAATATCTCAGGAACTTTGTGTAGGTGTATCATTGCCTACTGCACTTTCAGTTTCTTATAACGGAGGAGTTGGAACGGCAACATACCAATGGTTTTCAAATGTTAATAATGCTACAAATGGAGGAACACCTATTTTAGGAGCAACAACAGCATCCTATTTACCACCAGTTTATTCTTCTGCAGGAACGTACTATTATTATGTTGAAATTTCTTTATCAGGAAATAATTGTGGAGTTACAACAAGTAATATTGCTCAGGTTGATGTTTCCCCAGATCCCATTATTACAAATCAACCTTTAGTTACCCAAACCTTATGTCAAGGTGCGACACCAATATCATTAACGGTATCGGCTTCTGGAGGCAACGGTGCTTTTTTGTATCAATGGTATTCAAATACATCCAATTCTAATACAGGTGGAATTTTAATTTCAGGAGAAACAACAGCCAATTATATTCCACCTACAACTACTGTAGGAACAGTATATTATTATTGTACAGTAATACAATCTACTCCTGGTTGTTCTGTAAACAGCCAAACAGCAGCAGTAATAGTTAATACATCTCCTAGTATTATAAATCAACCCCAGCCAAGTACGGTTTGTGTTGGTAGCACTCCAACAATTTTGAGTGTTACTGCGTCAACAGGAAGTGGCTTTCCAACTTTTCAATGGTATTCTAATGTAAACAATGACACTACAACTGGTACTCTTTTACCAGGTGAAACTAATTCGACTTTTACACCACCAACTAATAGTATTGTAAGTTTGTATTACTATTGTTTGCTAACTTTCCCTGCAATAACAGGAAACTGTGCTACTATTGCTACCAATACAGCATTAGTTGCAGTGATTCCAACTGCTGCAATTGACCAAAATCCAGTATCGCAACAAAGCCTATGCGTAGGAGCAACTATCCCAACGCCTTTAACAGTAACACCAACAGGTGGAATAGGAACGCCAACCTACCAATGGTACAGCAATACTAACAATACCACAACAGGTGGAACACCAGTAGGTTCAAATGCTTCAAGCTATACTCCACCCGTTTTTACTGCTACAGGAACGTACTACTATTATGTAGTCATAAGCTATACAAACGGTTGTGGCAATCTAACCAGTACCGTAGCACAAATTGACGTGGTAAGTGACCCAACAATTACAACGCAACCATTAGCCTCTCAAACCGTATGTAAATCAGAGACAGCAACCCAACTATCTGTTACGGCAACAGGCGGAATTGGAACCAACTATTCCTATCAATGGTATAGTGATACTAATAACGACTCTGCAAATGGAACATTGCTAGTGGGTGAAACCAACAACACGTTTACACCGCCAACAACCAATGCAGGTACTTTTTATTACTACTGTGTTATAACGCAACCTAATTCAACAGGATGTAATGCAACAAGCACCGCAGCAATGATTACGGTCAATATTGCGCCAGCATTTACTACAACACTAACTTCGAGTACTATTTGTTTGGGGCAATCACCACCGCAATCGCCATCGCAACTTGTTATCGTTACTAATAGTGATGCGCTATCCCCAAATTATCAATGGTATTCAAATACTACCAATAGCAACAGCGGTGGAACGCTACTAACAGGCGAGAACAATGCTACCTTCAATCCTCCTGCAACAACTGCCGGAATTACTTATTACTATTGCGTAGTCACTTTTCCAACAATTGTGGGAACCTGTTCTGAAATTAAATCAGCTGCAGCAGAAGTAATCATCAATCAAAACCCAATTATCGGTCCTGAAACAGCAACCATTTGTAGCACAACATCGTTTTCAATAACACCTACAACTGCGGGAGGAAATATAATTCCAACGGGAACAACTTATACTTGGTCAACTCCTACAGTCAATCCTGTTGGAGCAATAACCAATGCCACTGCAGAAACTAATCCGCAAACAACTATAAGTCAAAATTTAATCAACACCACTACAAATCCTGCAACGGTTACTTATACCGTTACACCAAAATCAGGAAACTGTATCGGAACTAATTTTTTGGTAACCATAACGGTTAATCCTGCCATAAATCCAAACGTTGTGGCAACCAACAATACTTGTTTTAATGTGGACAATGCTTCTATAACAACCAACATTACAGGTGGAATTCCTCCTTACACTATTACTTGGACAGGTCCAAATAGTTTTTCTTCAATCGCTACAAGTATTCAAAACATTGAGCCAGGAAACTATGACTTAACGATTACGGATACAGGAAACTGTCCATTTACAAGTTCATATACCATCACCGAGCCAAACGATATCGTAATTACAACAGACAGCAATAATAACATCACTTGCTTTGGAGCTAATAACGGTTCAATCGCCATTTCAGTAACTGGCGGAACAGGAACTTACACCTACAATTGGACAAAAGATACTTTCCCATTTGCAGCAACCGATGATATCAACAATTTAGCACCTGGAGTTTATGTCGTTACGGTATCTGATGCCAATAACTGTGGTCCAAAAACAGCATCATTTACAATTACCGAACCTCCTTTACTTCAAGTCAACTTAGTAAGCCAAACCAATGTAGATTGTTTTGGTTTTTCAACAGGCGCAATAAATGCGGATGTAATAGGAGGAACTGCGCCTTATACCTATGCATGGTCAAACGGAGAAACGACAGAGGATATTACAGCCATTCCCGCAGGCGTGTACAACCTCATTGTTACCGACAATTTAGGATGTTCCCAAAACCTTTCGGTTACCATAACCCAATCGCCCGAAATCATCATCAATGCAATTACAACCCCAATAGTTTGTTATGGTGACAACAATGCAACTATTGACGTAACCATTTCTGGGGGTGTTGCACCCTATCTATACCAATGGAGTAATTTAGCAACTACGCTAAATCTTACCAATCTTGCGCCTGATGATTATATCATCACTGTTACGGATGGCATTGGATGTATAAAAGTACTATCCATAAACATTCCTAGTCCGCCAATCTTTGACGTTGCTCCGGTAGTTTCCAATATCTCTTGTTTTGGAGCGAATGATGGAAGTATTAATCTCAATTTTGTTGGAGGAATTGCTCCAGTAAATTTAGTTTGGAGCGATGGAAGTACTTCCGGAACTTCTAGAAACAATCTTCCTCCAGGTATTTATTCCGTAGTAATTACAGACTCAAAACCTTGTACCATTTCCAGAACGTTTACCATTGTTGAACCAGCAGCAATTGTATTATCAGCTAATGTAACCAATCCGCTAGATTGTACCAATGGAAGTTCGGGCGCTATCGATTTGATTATTGCAGGCGGAACACTACCTTATAGTTTCCTTTGGACCAATGGTGCAACCACCGAAGATGTATCAGGAGTGACAGCTGGAAATTATGGTGTAACACTAACCGATGCCAATGGTTGTTCTACATCAAAAACATATACACTAATCAGACCTGCACCATTAGAAGTAGCCGTAATCACTCAAACCGATGCCAATTGTACTACTCGAATAGTAAACCAAAGTTTTGTGGCACAAGCATCTGGTGGTGTTCCGCCATACCAATACCAATGGTCTAGCGGAAACGTTAGCGGTTCAAATAATGAAATTATGAGTACACCATTAAACGGAATTGTAATTGTAACTGCAACCGATGCTATTGGATGTACCACTACTTTTTCCGTTGACGTGAACAATCCAGTGATTGGAACTGCATCTTTTGAACCCACATCAATAGGAATTATAAACTATGGCATGTTTGCAATTGGCGATCCTATACAATTTGAAAGCACCATAACAGGCGATTACATTTCAGTCCTTTGGGATTTTGGCGATGGAACTTTTTCAACAGAAGTCAATCCGATACACACCTATTTGAATGTCAAAGATTCCTACACCGTAACACAAACAGTCACTTATCCTTTCGGTTGTGTGTACACCCAACAACTTGAAATAAACGTAGAAAAAGGATATATTCTTGTCGTTCCAACGGCGTTCACACCCAACGGCGATACTAAAAACGACACCTACAAACCCGTTACCAAAGCATTAAAAAACATCCAACTCGACATCTATGATACTTGGGGTTCATTAATCTATTCCGAAAAAGGAGAAGTACTCCTAGGTTGGGATGGAAAAATAAAAGGAGTAAATGCCGAAAACGGAAATTATTACAGCAAAGTCAGTGCCGAAACATTCTACGGAAGTATTATAAACCAAAATCAAACCTTTGTTCTAATCAAGTAAAAGCCAAATGATGAAATTAAAAATTACCCTATTCATATTAGTCGCTTTCACTTTTTATAAAGTACAAGCACAAGATCCAGTCATCACCCAATTTTATTTAATGCCCGAAAAAATGAATCCGGCCTTCACTGGAATTTCAAACACATGGAACGCAGGTATTCTTCACCGAAGACAATGGCCCGATGGCAATAGAAAAATCGATACCCAATTCGGTTTTTTCAACAATTTGATACACGACCAAATAGGATTGGGTGTAACCGTTCTCAACCACAATGAGGTTTTTACCAACTATAACTACTTTCAAATCAATACTGCTACATCCTACAGGATAGATTTAAATTACGATTGGCGCATGCGTTTCGGACTAGAAGTAGGCTACGGTAGAAAAGACTTCAACTTTCGAAACCTTTTGCTCGAAGACCAAATCAATATAAACGATGGTTCCATAAACCCAATTTCGCAAGATCCAGGTCTCGCAGGTTTGAATAACAAAGTAGGTTTCTTTGATATGAGTGTAGGTTTTGTTGTCGACCAAGAAAACGCTTGGTTTGGCGCATCAGTAAAACATTTAACACGACCAGACATCTCGTTCAAAGAAAACGGAAATGCGCCGCTAGACATGCTGCTTTCTCTACACGGAGGTTATTATTTTGAATTTCTAAATGCACCTTCAACCTTCATTCCCGAAGACACCACACTGCTACTCACCGCCAACTACATGCGACAAGCACAATACAACCGACTAGACATTGGAACCGTATTAGATTTTCCACGATTTAGCTTAGGAGTAATTGCAGCAACCAATCCACAGGCAAAAAGCGACAACAGCCATCTCATAACCTCCATAAACCCAGTAATGGCGTTTAAACTAGGTGAATTTAGCTTTGGCTATTCCTATGATTTAAACACTTCAAGAATAGGAAGAACACAAGGTGTACATGAACTAACCCTAACCTGGCAATCCAGCTACCGATGTGATGATTGCGAAAACTACAAAGTAAAACTAAAACGAAACGGCGAATCAGGATACCAAAAAATGTAATCCCTAAATCCCAAAACCACTTCCCGTCACTTCGAGTGATTTTACCAACTG
>NZ_JACTAC010000075.1 GCF_014486675.1 Flavobacterium macrobrachii | reverse complement strand
GTTCTTTATAGTATTATTAGTCTTTGTATTGTATGTACTTCAATCATTGATAGTTCCGATATTGTTTGCTATAATTCTGAGTATTTCTATTTTTCCAATTGTAAAATTTTTAGAAAGAAAATTGAAATTCAAAAGATTTTTTTCTGCTTTAACTGCTATTGTAGTTTTATTTATTATTGTTGGATTATTATTTACTTTTATTGGAATTCAACTTTCAGAAATTGTTGCAAAAAGTGATATTTATGCCATTAAATTAGAACGTGTTTTTAATGATACTATCAGTGAAATGGAACAGAATTTCAACCTTGATAAAAAAGATTTTATAAAAGGAGATTTTGATTTTGGAAAAACTTTAAAAGATAATTTTTCAAATATCATAAGTTTTCTTGGAGCTTCGGGCAATTTACTCAGTGATATAGTTTTAATTCCGCTTTACATGTTTTTTTTTTATTTTATAGAAATTTTTTTCAAATTTTTATTTATAAAGTTTTTTGTAAAGGAAATGACAACACAAAAGTTAAATTACTTATTCAGAAACTATACAGAGTTCAACAAGATTATTTGATAGGTCTTTTTACAGTTATGGGAATTGTTGGAATTTTAAACAGTTTAGGTTTATTAATTCTAGGTATTGAAAATCCTTTTTTCTATGGATTTTTAGCTGCGTTATTATTGTTGATACCTTATATTGGGATTTTGATTGGATCACTTATTCCTGCTGCAATTGCTCTTTTAACAAAAGATTCATATTTATATTCATTAGCCGTAATTGCATTATTTGGATTTATACAATTTATAGAAGGCAATTTTATTACTCCAAAAGTAACTGGTTCAAAAGTAAGTATAAATGTTTTGGTTGCTATCATTTCTATAATTGCATTTTCAATGCTTTGGGGAACGTCTGGAATGATATTAGCACTTCCTGTTGTAGCCAGTTTAAAAATAGTGTTTGATGCTATTCCATGCCTTGAACCTTATGGTTTTGTTCTTGGAGAACCAAATGAAGATCAAATAAAAAGCAAAGCAAGAATACGATTAAAAAAATGGCAGGAAATTAGAAAAAATAAAAATTAAATATTCCACACCTATATGAAAGCATTTTTAAAATTTGATTACAACCTGTTAACCAAAAAAATTCTTGAAGACAAATTAACGAGTTTTGGTTATAAATTTTCGATACTTGGATTTGGTGAAATAGAGTTTTATGAAAATGTTCCAGAAGATAAAATTGAAGAATTAAGAGAAGAATTTTTAAAGTATGGAATAACAATTATAGAAAATCAAAAAAGTGTTTTGGTTCAAAAAATTAAGGATGCTATTCACGAAATGGTTTATGGAGAAGAAATTCTCAATGTCAAAGTTTCAGTTTATTTAGCAGAAAAACTCAACCACAGTTATGGTTATTTGTCAAATCTATTTTCTGATATAACTTTTACTTCTATTGAAAATTATGTCATCATTCAAAAAATTGAATTTGCTAAGCAACTCATTTTAAATAATAAATTATCTTTAACAGAAATTGCTTTTCGATTAAATTATTCAAGTGTTGCACATTTGAGTACACAATTTAAAAATACAACCGGAATAACTCCATCGGCTTTTCAACGAATAATTTCAAAACGAAGAGATAAAAACCAATAACCTAACTAAATTTTCACACCATGGAAAAAGATTATATCCACATTATATTAGCTGATGATGATGAAGATGATAGACTGTTTTTTACTGATGCATTTGATGAACTTAAAATGAAAACAAAAGTTCAAACCTATAATGATGGTGTTGAGTTGATGAATTATTTAATGGCAGAAAATGCTGTTTTACCTAATGTACTTTTTTTAGATTTGAATATGCCAAAAAAAAATGGTATAGAATGTCTTCACGAAATTAAAGCCGATAAACGATTTGATGATATTGCTATAGCCATTTATTCAACTTCTTCATCTGAAGAACATATTGAAGAAACTTTTGTTAATGGCGCCAATATCTACATAAAAAAACCAAATGACTTTAACACTCTAAAGAAAGTTTTATCAGATGTAGTTACAATTAATTGGCAATATCATACTTCTGGATTAAATAAAGATAACTTTTTACTTAGAATGTAGTTATGAAAATTTTGTCAATACATAAATCACCACTTTTTTTAAAAATTGTATTTGTTCTTGCTATTTTTATAATGCTTTTTGTTTCTGCATTGACCTATCGTCATATGGACTCGGTTACAGTTTCCTCAGAAATGGTTGCTCATTCATATAAAGTTACAATAGAAATTGAACAATTATATACAACTATAAAAGATTTAGAAATAGAAAGAAGGAATTATCTATTGACTAAAAATAAAAAACTTCCTACTCAAATTAATTTTTCAAAATTAATTATAAAACATAACATAGATTATCTAAAAAAAATAACATCTGATAACCCAAAACAGAAAAAATTAATTGATACAATAGAAAAACTTTGTCTCGAAAAATTCAAAATAGTTGATTATGGATTAAACAATTATTCATCTTTTACTCAAGATGAATTGAAAGAAAATTTATTAAAGGGTAAAAAAATAATGGAACAAATTTCATTTAAAATTAATGAAATGCTAGCCATTGAAAACAAGCTTTTAGAATCAAGAGATAAAAAAAATGATAGTCTGATAAACTTTACTCCTAAATTTATTTATATAACTTTGTTTGTTACAATAGCAATAATAAGTTTAGCTTTTGTTAAAATAAGTAGAGATTTACAAGAACTTCAAACAAACAACGAAATTCTTGATTTAAAGAACGAAACAAACAAACTTGCAGAAATAGTTGGAAAATCTGGAACTTGGCATTTAAATTTAGTCACAAATGAATTCACTTTTTCAGACAATAAATTTAGATTATTAGGTTATGAACCAGAGGAATTTAAACCAACTTTAGAAAGTTATTTTGAGAAGTTTGTTCATCCAGAAGATTTAGAAACACTAAAACAAGCTGCGGAAAAAATGATTGTTGAAGGTCATTTACCTACTATTATCTACCGAGTTGAAAAGAAAAATGGTGAAACTATTTTTATAAAAAATATTGCAAATTCATTTGTAAACACTAAAAATGAAAAAATACTAATAGGTACAACTACAGATGTTACTGAAGAAATTCAAACAAACAAAAATTTAGAAGACCGAAATAGAGAATTAGAAGCAAACAATAAAGAACTTCAAGCATTCAACTATGTTGCAAGTCATGATTTACAAGAACCACTGAGAAAAATTCAAACATTTATATCTAGATTAATTGATAAAGAAATAAATTCTCTTTCAGAAAATGGTAAACAATATTTAATAAAAATTAAAGACTCATCAGAAAGAATGCGTCTTTTAATTGATGATTTATTGCAATTTTCTAGAACAAATAAAGCTGAAAAAGTTTTTGTATCAACCTGTTTAAATGAACTATTAGAAAACTCAAAACTTGAACTTACTCAAATTATTGAAGACAAAAAGGCAATTATTACAAGTGATTCTCTACCTCATTTGAATGTTATACCTTTTCAAATACAGCAGTTGTTTACCAACCTTATTAATAACTCTTTAAAATATAGCAAAGAAAATATTCCTCCAAAAATTGATATAAAAGTCAAAAAGGTTGAAGCAAAAAATGAACATAAAATTCCTTTCAACGATAAATCCAAATTTTACAAAATTACATTTACAGATAATGGAATTGGATTTGATCCGCAATATTCTGAACGAATTTTTATGCTATTTAATAGACTTCATAACAAAGACGAATATAGTGGTACTGGAATAGGACTTGCAATTTGTAAAAAAATTGTTGATAATCACAAAGGCTTTATTTATGCTGATGGTAAACCGAATAACGGAGCTAAATTCACTATCTATTTACCAATTATTTAATTTAAAAAGTAACTATTCTAACAAATAATATAAAACTCATACTTAATGATTTTATTCCATATATTATTTTTACTTGTATTATTACTAACCTTTTTACCAATGTTAAAAAATCAACATTGGTTTTTTCGATTAGGTGATTTTTTAAAAGTACATGTATTATATCTATCAATAATTTTAATTGCTATTGGCATGATAAATTATGAAACAGTTAATCCTTTATTTAATACAACACTTGTCTTAATTATTATTTTTCATGCAAAAACAATAATTAAATATACGTTTTTATATAGTTTACCCGACAAAAAAAAATCGAAAGATGCATCTGCTACTATATCAATTCTATCAGCAAATGTTTATCAATTCAATACCAATTATACTAAATTTCAAAATTTAATCTCTACTAATAATCCTGATATTTTCATAACCCTAGAAAGTAATTCAGATTGGGAAATTGCCAATAGAATTCTAGAAAAAAAATATCCCTATAACCATAAAGTTACTCTAGAGAATACTTATGGAATGCATATATATTCTAAAATTCCATTGAGTGACATCAAAGAACATTACTTTGTTGCAGATGACATTCCAAGCCTAGAAGTTCACTTTCATTTGAAAGAAGGATATCATTTTGTATTATTTGTAGTTCATCCGCCGCCGCCAAGCCCAACAGAGGAAACAAATTCAAAAGAACGCGATGGTGAACTATTAAGTGTTGCAAAAAGACTGAATGAACTTAACAAACCATCCATTGTAATTGGAGATTTAAATAATGTTGGCTGGGCAAAAAGTACTACACTATTTATGAAAAGTGGAAATCTAATAGATCCTAGAATTGGAAGAGGTTTAATTTCTACCTTTCATGCCAAATATTGGTTCATGAGAATACCTATTGATCATATATTTCATACTGCAGAAATTTTTGTTAAAAACATAAAAAAGTTAGAAGCTTTTGGCTCTGATCACTTTCCAATCTGGGCTGAGTTTTGGATTGATCATAAAAACGACATTCAAGAAGAAGAAGTTAGTAATATCGAAACTCATGAAAAAGATATTATTGATGATTATATCAAAGAAGGTATTAAAGAAGAAGGAAACAGAGAATAATATCATTTTATTCAATATTCAAATTTTCATAACTAATTAAAATTTCAGAATCCATCGAGAAGTTTCTATTGAATAATTAAACAGATAATTTATACAATATGATACTTCATTGAAGTCCATTAAAACAAGTTGTTTTAATGGACTTTTTTTTATGTCAAGAAAAATAAATGAAGTCATAATTTTCAATTCCATAATAGAATAAATAAACTTTAAAATCTTTTAAAAACAGTTCAACATTGTAATTCTATAACAAGTAAAAAAAATGATATAAAAGATTTAACATAAAGGCGTCGCATCTTTGTAATGTTAATTAATACTAACATTTTCAATTACATAGAAATTAAAAATGAGAATTATATAACAAACTAAAATAAAGTTGTAACATAAATTTCTCGACTTGATTGCAACTTTGTAATGTAAAAAAAAGATAACCTAATAAAAAAAAATGCTATGAAAAAGACACTTTTTATTGTTGCGCTTTCTTTAGTTGAAATGTCAACAGCTTGGTCATCAAATGTTGAAACTAATGTTCTAAAAAATGATACTGAACCAGTTTCAAAAAAAGAAACAAAATTGAATGTAAGCAAATCTACTGGTTGCAAAATTCGTTATCATTATTTCCCGAACATGCAAGCTTATTATGACTTAAAAGAAAAAGTTTATTATTTCCAAGAAAATGGTCAATGGTATACTTCAGATATTCTTCCAACAAATTATGGTGGATATTCGATTTTTAAAAATGAAAAAGTACAAATTACAGATTATGATGGAGATAATCCAGAAACAATGATCAAAATTCATTCAAAAAAATTTCCATACAATTCAAAAGGCAGAATAAAAAGACCAGCTGAAAACATGATAGGAAATGATTTTGAAACAGAGCAAATAGCAATCAATTAAAATAAAAATCTAGCAAAATTGAAATTATATAACAAGTAGTAATAATGATGTAACAAGTAAATAGGACTTAAATTAAATCTTTGTAACATCAAAATGAAATAAAAAAATAGAATTATGAAAACAAGTATTTTAACCCTCGCATTAGTTATCAGTTCATTTGCAAATGCAAATAATGATGGCGAAATAAAAGAAAAACAAAAAATAAATATCTCAGAACAAAAACGAATTGAAATTGTAAATAAAGTACAGCAACCTCTTTTCTTCTGGGAAATAAAATCTAAGCATGGAGTTGCAAGTGGTTATACAAACTCAATTGAAAGTGCAAAAAAAACAATAAAACTAATGTCAACAAATGACGTTGTAAGTTCTAAGATTATTGAAACATACAAATAAAAATTAAAAAAAAAGTAAATCAATTCAGTAAAATTTTAAAAAGTCTATTATGAAAAAGTTTAAAAAAATAGCAGCAGTCTTAATTTTAGCTTTAGGAACTTCCTTAACAGCAAATGCGCAAGATACAAAAGATTCAACATCAAAAACAGGAGCCAATTTTGGTTTTAAAGGTGGATTGAACTTATCAAATTTATATACTGAAGATGTTGATGATGAAAATGGATTGATAGGTTTTAATGCCGGTTTATTTCTGGAATTACCTATTTCATCAAGCTTATCCCTTCAACCAGAACTTCTTTACTCAGTAAAAGGTGCAGAACTTACTTATGACAATGCTTTTGCATCAGGTACAGGAAAATTTAGATTAAACTATATTGAAGCACCAGTTTTACTGAGAGCTAACTTAACCGATAACTTCAACATTCATTTCGGGCCATACTTTGCTTATTTAGTAGATGCAAAAATTTCTAATGAAACTGATGGTGGTAGTTTTAATTTCGAAGAAGAAATTGATAACGATGACTTAAATAAGTTTGACTATGGTTTAGCAGTTGGACTTGGAATTGAATTCGATAGTTTTGGAATTGGAGCACGTTATAATTATGGTCTCCAAACAGTGGGAAAAGAAAGATCATTTTTAGGTCAGTCTTATACTTTTCCAGAAGGTAAAAACAGTTCATTAAGCGTTTACGCAACAATCAAATTTTAATACTAATCTTTAAAATAATACGTCATGCAAAATTTATTATACACAATCGCGGTTATACTTGTTATACTTTGGGCACTTGGTTTCTTTGTATATAGCGCAGGTAACATTATTCATATCTTATTAGTAATTGCAGTAATTGCCATTCTATTAAGATTAATTAAAGGAAAAGGAATTTAACCAATAAAAAATAGAAATCATGAAAAACAACAATGTATTATTAGGAATTCTTGGTGGAGTTGCAGTTGGTGCTGCTTTAGGAATATTATTTGCTCCAGCAAAAGGTAGCGAAACTAGAAAGAAAATCGCTGATAAAGGAAATGATTTGAAAGACAACTTTAAAGACTCTCTTTCAAAATTGACTGATAAAATTTCAAAATCAGTAGAAGGTTTTAAAGATGAAGCTCAAGATTTAATTGCAGAAGCTGAACAAAAAATCAAAGAAGAAAAAACAAATCTTGAAAACTTAAAGGATATTAACGAGTCCGTTTTATAACTTTTTATCATGGAAACATTTGCAAAAAATAAAGATTTACTAATTGATAAAATAGAAAAATATACTAATACAAGTATTGATCTTATCAAACTAAATGCTGTAGAAAAATCAGCAGACGTTCTATCATCACTGACTTCAAACATAGTAATTTTTATAATTTTTGCAATGTTTACTCTTTTTATAAATATTGGAGTTAGTCTTTACATTGGTAAAATACTTAATGAACATTATCTAGGTTTCATCATTGTATCAACTTTTTACCTCATAATAGGTACAATTGTTTACTTCAAAAGAAATAGATTAATGAAAATTCCATTAAGCAACATGATTATTATCAAAATGTTAAAAAAAATTGATTTAGATGAAGTATTAGAAAACAATAATCATACAAACCATGAGAACACTAACTCCAACTCAAAAGCTAAATAATGCTATTGAACTTCTTGAACAAAAACAAAAAGAAGAATTTCTTGAGGTAAAAAACCAATTAGACTCATTATTTGAAAGTATTAAACCTGTTAATCTATTAAATAAAACTCTAAAAGATTTCAACACACCAGAAACAAAAACAAATCTGATTAACTCAGTAACTAGTGTTGCCTCTGGTTATATATCTAGAAAATTTTTAATTGGAGATACAACAAACATCTTTAAAAAAATAGCTGGCTATACTCTGCAATATGCAGTTACTAAGTTTATATCAAAAAAAATAAACTAAAACTAAAAAAAATTAATCCATGAAAAACTTAGTAATCAAAAAAACATTTATTGGAACAATAACAATGTTGCTATTTTCAATATTGACTACAGCACAAGAACAAGAAAAATATGATAAAGGCTTTAGACTTGGTATAGGTATAAACGCTGGTGTTCCAACTAATGATCCATATGATTTTAACCTTGGCGCAGATGCTAGACTACAATATGATTTGTCTAAAAAATATTCATTAACCTTTACAACTGGTTTTAGCAACATGTTTGTATCTGGAGATGATAATGACTTAGGTTATATTCCTGCAAAAGCTGGTTTTAAAGCATTCGTATTAAAAGACCAGCTATATTTAATGGGAGAAGTTGGAGCGGCATTTGCAGTAACAAATGGATATGATAAAACTTCATTGATGTTAAGTCCAACTATTGGATATGCAACTGATAAAATAGACATTTCTTTAAGATACGATTACTTCAACGATTTTCCAATAGAAAAAAATAATAGTATCAAAGAAGGTTTAGGACTTATTTCATTGAGAATTGCTTACGGATTTAAACTTTAAAAAATAAGAATCATGAAAAATTTGATAAAACCCTTTGCCCTATTTTCAATCGTAGCTTTACTTATTTCATGCAAAGATGAACAACAAGTTAAAGTTGAAAAACTTACAGAAAGCTACTCAAAATATTTAGATTCTTTAACTCTTGAAAAATCTGAAGAAATAGTTTCTAAATGGAATGAAATTGAAAATGAATTCAACAACAAAACAACTGCTTTAAAAAACGAAATCAATCAACTAGATGATAAAGACGATTTTGAAAAAAAGTTTGCAGCTGTTGGTATCAGATATGAAGATTTCAAAAAAGATATTTTAGTAAAGAAAGCTGAAATTGATGCAAAAAATGCTCAATTAACAAGAAATAAAGAACTTTTTGGATCACAATTCATTCATGACGATATGAAATTTGAATGGGTAAACAAAGACAATATTTTGGCTGTTTACGATCAATTTGTAACAACAGTTCAAAAGAACAAGGATACTTATTCAAGAGAAGATTGGGATGAAATTAAATTGCTTTATGAAGCATTGGATTCAAGAAAGAATACTGTTGAAAAACAAGGTTTAACTAGCAAGGACAATATGAAAATTGCTGGTTTAAAATTAAAATTTGCACCAATGTATACCGTTAATCGAATGGGTGCAAAATCAGAAGAGAATGCAAACGCAAAAAAATAGTTAGGTTAAGTAATTTTTGGGGAGAAAAGGCAGCCAAGTATAACAACTTGCTGCCTTTTCTATTTTTTTTTTAGAAAACTTCGCTTTCTTTTAGTTTTTCCATGTTGTTGACCAACTGAAGTTCATCGACAAATTTTTGGATTTTTCCGTTCATTACGCCATCCATATCAAAAACGTCCAAACCAACTCTATGATCAGTCACACGACCTTGTGCATAGTTATAGGTACGGATTTTTGCAGAACGGTCACCAGAACTTACTTGAGAAGTACGTTTTGTTGCGTCTTCGGCTTGCTTTTTTGCCAATTCTTGTTCGTATAATCTTGAGCGTAAAACTTCTAAAGCTTTGTCTTTATTTTTATGTTGCGATTTTTGATCTTGACATTGTGCAACCAAACCCGTTGGAATATGCGTTAATCGAACCGCTGACTTAGTTGTGTTAACCGATTGTCCACCTGGACCAGAAGAACAGAAAAAGTCAACACGAACGTCGTTCATATCGATTTGTACATCAAATTCTTCGGCTTCGGGTAAAACCATAACCGTTGCCGCCGATGTGTGAACACGACCTTGCGTTTCGGTTTGTGGAACACGTTGCACGCGGTGAACGCCAGCTTCAAACTTTAATGTTCCATAAACATCTTCGCCAGTTACCTCAAAAATTACCTCTTTAAAACCTCCAGAAGTTCCTTCGTTCATATCGACAACCGATGTTCTCCAACCGCGAGCTTCGCAATATTTAGTGTACATTCTGAATAAATCTCCAGCAAAAATTGAAGCTTCATCGCCACCGGTTCCAGCACGAATTTCTACCATTACATTTTTAGCATCTTCTGGATCTTTTGGTATCAACATGAATTTGATTTCTTCTTCCAGTTCTGGTAAACGTTGTTTGGCTTCGTCCAACTGCATTTTTGCCATTTCTACCATTTCAGCATCAGAACCATCGGCAAGAATTTCGTTAGCTTCATTGATATTTCCGGTAACGTTAATCAATTCCTCGCGTTTTTCCATCAACGCTTTTAATCCTTTATATTCTTGATTTAATTGTACATAACGTTTTTGGTCGGCAATAACATCGGGTTGAATAATCAAATCCGAAATCTCGTCGAAACGTTGTTTTACATATTGTAATCTTTCTAACATTGTATTGTCTTTCTATTTTTAAGAGTGCAAAAATACAACTTTTTGCTTCAATTGTAAAGTTAATTTTCTTAGTATTGTAACACATTAAAAATCAAATTATGAAAAATGTAGTTATCCTTGCTGTAGTGGTTGTTTTTATTTCGTGTCAAAATAAATCAGAGAAAAATTTTGATGAACTTGAAAAAATGTCGTGGCTTGTTGGCGAATGGGAAAACAAAATGCCCGATGGTATTTTAACCGAAACTTGGACAAAAGCGAACGACAGCACTTTTACTGGAAAAACACTTTTTATTAGAGATAAAGACACTTTACATTCTGAAGAAATTGTACTTACTCAAAAAGGAGAAACGTTACTTTATATTCCAACAGTAAAAGGTCAAAATGATAACAAACCTGTTGAATTTAAAATAACCGAAAGTAAAATCGAAAATGAATTTGCTTTTGAAAATCCAAAACATGATTATCCTCAAAAAATTGTTTATAAAAAAGTAAATGAAACCAATCTTGTTGCAACTATTTCTGGAAAACAGCAAGGAAAATCATCATCTGAAAGTTATCCGATGAAGAAAAAATAGCCATTATTCTTTCTATAGTATTGTTCTAACCTCACTATCTGTGAGGTTTTTTTATTTTTAATCAATACATAATCAGTTGAATAATTATTTTATTTAAATTAAGTCTAAATAAATTTTGTGATTAAATATCGAACGATATATATTTGCATCACTATTTTTAATTAATCTAAATAAATAATGAGAAAAATAATAATTACAACCGTTTCACTATTCTTTTCAGTATCAATATTGGCACAAGAAACAAAAAAAGATACCGTCAATTCATTAAAAGAAGTTGAAATCAAAAACAAATACAAGTACAAAAGAGAAAAAAGTACAACCGTTTCAAGAATGCCATTAAACAATATAGAAAATCCACAAGTTTACAATACGGTTACTAGCGAATTGATGAAAGAACAAGTAGTTACTAATTTTAACGATGCGTTGAAAAATGCAACTGGAATTACGCGGCTATGGGAATCAACTGGTCGAGGTGGCGATGGTGCAGAATATTATTCGATGAGAGGATTTTCAGTTCAACCAACAATGATTAACGGTTTACCAGGAATTAACAACGGAAGTATTGATCCAATAAATGTTGATAATATTGAAGTTATCAAAGGTCCATCGGGAACATTATTTGGAAGTAGTTTGATATCGTATGGTGGTCTAATCAACATCGTTACAAAAAAACCTTATTCAAGATTTGGTGGAGAAATTAGTTATAATTCTGGAACTTATGGTTTAGACCGAATTACTGCCGATGTAAATATTCCTTTGAATAAAGATGTTTCGCTTAGAGTAACTTCGGCTCATCAAAATGAAGATTCGTTTCAAGATGCTGGTTTTTCTAAATCGTTTTTTGTCGCTCCATCTTTAAGTTACAAAGTGAATGATAAGCTTTCGTTCTTAATAAATACTGAATTTACCAATAGAACTTCGGCAAATGCTCCAATGATTTTCTTAAACAGAGGTGTTTTACTTTCTTTCAATTCAATGGATTTATTTGAAAAAAACTATAACAATTCATTTACTTCAAATGAGTTGACTATGAGTAATCCAACATTCAATATGCAAGCGCAAATGTTCTACAAATTATCTGAACAATGGACTTCGCAAACCGTTTTATCAAGAAGTAGTGCTAAAACAAATGGTTTTTATCACTATTTATATGATGCTGGAAATGGAGATGATTTTTATCGTTTTATTTCTAAAGCAAATTCTCAAACACAAGGAACTGATATTCAGCAAAACTTTATTGGAGATTTCAAAATTGGAAATTTAAGAAACCGAATGGTTGTTGGAATTGATTATTTAAACCTAAATCAAAGAAATGGAAATGCGGGTTGGTTAGGAAACGGAATAGTTACATTATCTACAGGAGAAGATACCGGTGTTTTATCAAGTTCTGGTGTAGATAATTTATTAGCTAATTCCTATGCTGGAAATACTACGTCAGAAAATGAGGTTATTAGTGCTTATGTTTCAGATGTTTTGAATATTACTGATAAATTATCGGTTATGGCAAGTGTTAGAGTTGATAAATTCATCAATAAAACTGGGAAAAGTTATAATCAAACAACGGTTTCACCAAAATTTGGAGCCGTTTATCAAATCATAGAAAACAAAGTATCGGTTTTTGGTAACTACATGAACGGTTTTAAAAACAATGCACCAACACTTCAATTGGACAATACTTATTCCAATTTTAAACCAGAACACGCCAATCAATATGAATTTGGTTTAAAAACAAATTTATACAAAGACATCATTTCTGCAACCATTAGTTATTATAACATTGATGTAAAAGACAAAGTAATGTCGGATGCTGCTTTCACTACTTTCCGTCAAGGTGGCGAAGTAAACAGCAATGGTGTTGAAATTAGTTTTACTGCCAATCCAATTAAAGGTTTGAACGTAATTGCTGGTTATAGTTACAATGATAGCGAAGTCGTAAAAGATGAATTAGACGACACTTACATTGGTTTTAGACCAGAAGAAGCTGGACCAAGAGCTTTGGTTAATCTTTGGGCAAGCTATGCTTTTACTGATGGAAATCTTAAAGGCTTTGGAATTGGATTTGGTGGAAATCACGCAAGTGAATTTAATGTATTACACAGAAAAGGAATTGGAAGTTTTACTTTACCTGATTACACTATCTTAAATTCTGCATTGAATTACAATACTGATAAATTCAACATCACTTTAAAAGTAAATAATCTTTTAAATGAAAAATATTATTCAGGTTGGTCAACTGTCACGCCGCAACGCTTGAGAAGTTTGACCGCTGGATTGACTTATAAATTTTAATCTCGGTTAGGATTTGGTTACTTTGTTTGTTTAATAAACTCCTCATCGATGGGGAGTTTTTAAAATTTATAAATGAAAAAAAACGGTTTCAAAAAAGCAATTGGAAAATTACACCTTTGGTTAGGATTATCAACTGGATTGATTGTATTTATTATTTCTATCACTGGAGCGATTTATGTTTTTCAGGAAGAAATCACTAACTATTTAAGGAAAGATGCTATTTTTCATAACGAACAAAACATCGCTTCCAAAACACCGCTTTCGCTAAAAGTTTTAGAACAAAAAGTGGATGCGTTTACCAAAGAAAAATATCCAATTCATTGGGCTACAATTCCGATGGATAAAAGCCGAAGTTATATTTACTATTATTATGAACACAACCCAAAAGGTTGGAATTTCTATGATGAATATGTGGTTTACAAATCGGTTTATGTTAATCCGTTTACTGGCGAAATCAAAGGTGTTTATGATGAAACCACCGATTTTTTCAACATTATAAAATCCATTCATTTCAGTTTTATGTTGAATACCGAATGGGGAACTTATGTTTGTGGAATTCCAACGTTAATTTTCCTTTTCATGTTGATTTCGGGCATAATTCTTTGGTGGCCAAAAAACAAAAAAGCCAGAAAACAACGCTTATCCTTCGACTGGAAAAAAGTAAAAAGCTGGAAACGTAAAAACTATGATGTACACAATGTTCTAGGATTTTATGCTTCGTCTTTAGCTTTTGTAGTCGCTTTTACAGGATTATTTTATGCTTTCTTTTTTATTCAAGCCATTTTATATTTTATTTTCTCAGGCGGAAGCACTACTTATCCCGATTTTTCACATATTAAAACCAAAGCTCCAATCGAAATGCGAAACGAGCATACGTTGGACAAAATTGGTAAAAAAGTAGAAGAATTATATCCCGATGCGTTTCAATACAGTTTGGATTTTGGATACGAACATATTGACGATCATGAACATCCTAACTATGATGTTTTTGTGAAACAACTCTCCTATTCTTATCATGTAAATCACAGTTTGATTTTTGATGAAAATTCTGGAGAACTTTTACATATTCATTCGCACGATGATAAAAACTTAGGTGAAAAAGCCGTTGCTGCCAATTATGACATTCACATTGGAGCAATATTTGGCATTTGGAGCAAAATAATTGCTTTGCTACTAAGCTTAGTTTGCGCTTCACTTCCCGTAACTGGATTTATGATTTGGTATGGCAGACGAAATAAAAAATCAACAAAAAACTCCGAATAA
>NZ_JACTAC010000074.1 GCF_014486675.1 Flavobacterium macrobrachii | reverse complement strand
GTTAATTATTACTTAAATTCTATTTCAAAAGGACAACTAAAAAATGGGTATAAAGACGGCGAATGGAAAGGAATTAACACAAAACATAACTATACCTTTTCTGAGATTTACAAGTCTGGAGATTTAATTTCGGGAGAAAGTGTCGATAAAAATAATAAAAAATATTTTTATACTGCGACAGTAAAACTTCCAGAACCAAACCTAGGATTTGATTATTTTTATAAACACTTTGGAGACAATTTTAACATTCCAAATATTGAAGGGTTTAAGGGTGAAATACTACTTTATTTCATAATTAATGATGAAGGGGTTTTAATTAATCCAAAAGTAATCAAGAGCATAGGAAATACAGACGATGAAGCAATAAGAGCTTTAAAAAGCTACACAAAAGGCTGGACTATCGGACAAACCAGAGGAATAAAAAATTCATTCCCATTTACCTTTCCCATTAAATTTCACTCTCCTTAATTAATTTTCGAACAACTATTTGTCTAATCAAAAAATAAATCTACCTTTGCACTCGAATTGAGAAAATCTCCATTCATACATAATAATCATTTAAATAAATATTGGAATGTATTTAAGTAAAGAAACAAAAGCAGAAATCTTCGCTAAACACGGAGGAAAAGCAGAAAACACAGGTTCGGCAGAAGGTCAAATCGCGTTGTTTACATTCAGAATCTCTCACCTTACTGAGCACTTGAAAAGAAATCGTCACGATTACAACACTGAGCGTTCATTAGTTCTTTTGGTAGGTAAAAGAAGAAGTCTTCTTGACTATTTAAAGAAAAAAGATATCAACAGATATCGTGAGATTATCAAAGAATTAGGTATTAGAAAATAATACATATAAAGAGGTGCTTTCGCGCCTCTTTTTGTTTTAAAAATAAAGAAGAAAGTTTCGGTTTTTCATTGGGTTACAAACAACTACTAGCACACACAACAACAACACAACTAACCTAATAGTTTAAACGAATTAATTTTTATGATTCCAAAAGTAACCCAAGAAACAATCGATTTAGGTGATGGAAGAAGCATCACAATCGAGACAGGTAAATTAGCAAAACAAGCCGATGGTTCTGTAGTAGTACGTTGTGGCGACACAATGTTATTAGCAACAGCAGTTTCAGCAAGAACATCAAATCCTGGTGTTGATTTTTTACCTTTAACGGTAGATTACCGTGAAAAATTTGCAGCTGCAGGACGTTTTCCTGGAGGATTTTTCAAAAGAGAAGCACGTCCAAGTGACAGCGAAGTATTAACAATGCGTCTTGTTGACCGAGTTTTACGTCCGCTTTTCCCAGATGATTATCATGCAGAAACGCAAGTGATGATTCAATTAATGTCTCATGACGAAAATGTTATGCCAGATGCATTAGCAGGTTTAGCTGCTTCAGCAGCATTGGCAGTTTCAGACATTCCTTTTTACAATTTAATTTCAGAAGTTCGTGTTGCACGTATCGACGGAAAATTTGTAATCAATCCAAGCAGAACCGAATTAGAACAATCTGACATTGACATGATGATTGGAGCTTCAATGGATTCTGTTGCAATGGTTGAAGGAGAAATGAAAGAAATCTCAGAAGCAGAAATGGTTGAAGCCATTAAATTTGCTCACGAAGCTATCAAAGTTCAAATTCAAGCGCAAGAAAGATTAAGAGCTGCTGTTGGTTCGCCAGCTTACAGAGAATATGAAGGCGAAAAAGAAGACGAATCTGTTCATGCAAAAGTAAAAGCAGCATCTTATGATAAATATTATGCCATTGCACAAGAAGCTTCTGCAAAAAGCGAAAGAGGTGAAAAATTTGCAGCAGTAAAAGAAGAAGTAAAAGCCTTATTTACTGAAGAAGAATATGCTGAAAACGCTGATTTGGCTGAATTAGTTGGAAAATACAACTACAAAACACAAAAAGAAGCCGTTAGAAACGTAATCCTTGAAAAAGGAATTCGTCTTGATGGTAGAAAAACTACCGAAATCAGACCAATTTGGTGTGAAACGGATTATCTGCCAAGAGTTCACGGTTCATCATTATTTACTCGTGGTGAAACACAAGCTTTGGCAACCGTAACTTTAGGAACAACTAGAGAAGCAAACCAAATTGACTCGCCTAGCGAACAAGGAGAAGAAAAATTCTATTTACATTATAATTTCCCACCATTTTCAACTGGAGAAGCTAAACCTTTAAGAGGAACTTCACGTAGAGAAGTTGGTCATGGAAACTTGGCTCAAAGAGCTTTAAAAAACATGATTCCTGCTGATTGTCCTTATACAATTCGAGTAGTTTCAGAAGTATTAGAATCAAATGGTTCATCTTCTATGGCAACGGTTTGTGCTGGAACAATGGCGTTGATGGATGCTGGAGTTCAAATGGTAAAACCAGTTTCTGGAATTGCTATGGGATTAATTACAGATGGTCAAAAATTTGCTGTTCTTTCAGATATTTTAGGAGATGAAGATCATTTAGGTGATATGGATTTCAAAGTAACTGGAACTGCCGATGGCATAACAGCTTGTCAAATGGACATCAAAATTGATGGTTTACGTTATGACATTATGGAACAAGCTTTGAACCAAGCTCGTGATGGAAGAATGCATATTTTAGGAAAAATCACTGAAACTATCGCTACTCCAAGAGAAGACGTTAAAGCTCATGCTCCAAAAATCATCATGAGAACGATTCCTGGAAACTTTATTGGTGCTTTGATTGGACCAGGTGGAAAAGTAATTCAGGAATTACAAAAAGCTACTGGAACTACAATTGTAATCAACGAAGTTGACGAACAAGGAGTTGTTGAGATTCTTGGTACAGATCCAGATGGAATTGCAGCAGTTTTAGCTAAAATTGATTCTATCATTTTCAAACCAGCAATGGGAGAAGCTTATGAAGTGAAAGTGATTAAAATGTTAGATTTTGGAGCAGTTGTAGAATATACTGCAGCTCCAGGAAATGAAGTTTTATTACACGTATCGGAATTAGCTTGGGAAAGAACAGAAAATGTTACTGATGTTGTAAACATGGGTGATGTGTTCATGGTGAAATATTTAGGTGTTGATCCTAAAACTAGAAAAGAAAAAGTTTCTAGAAAAGCACTTTTACCAAGACCTCCAAGAGAAGAAAATAAAATTACTCCAAAATCGGAATAAATTAAATTTTTCAAATATATAAAACCCCAATTCATTTAGTTGAATTGGGTTTTTTTAGTTAGCTATTGTCTGTAAACGATTCCAAACATCAAACTTTGCGAGCCAAAATCTTTCTCTAGTCTTTCTGAAAAAAAACCATATGGCAACCATTGATAATGACATTGCAAACCAACATTTTTATAATTTACCTTTATTCCCTGCGAAATATAAAATGTTGTCAAAATTTCACCACTATGATCATCCCCAAAATCAATTTCATCAGGTGCTTTATAAGCATTTAGTGCTAATCCAACGCCTGAATTCCATTCAAAATTAAAATCATTTGTCTGCAAAGACAATGGTAAAACTTTTGCAAATCGAGCGCCAATATTTATAGCAAAATATCTTGACTTGTAACTCAAAATAGTGTCTTGAAATTTAAAGTTTATATTGGATGGATTATTAGGAATAAAGAAATTAAATCCTAAATCCACATAATCATTTTTTTGGATTCGATTTCGAAACCAAAATCCAAAAGACGGAGATATATCAAATTTATTAGATAATTTGTCCAATGGTTTTAAATATCCAATTTCAATATAAACCCTTTCGTATTCTGGCTTATTAGTTTGAGATTGCATGATATTAAACATAAGCCCAATCAATACAATAATATACTTCTTCATATTTTTACCAATTTATAAAAGGCATAGACCTTTTGTTATTTACATTCCAAATTCCTATTTGCAAACCATTTTTTTTAGATATGTTAAATATGCCTATCTGAATTCCTTTCAAAGTATTAGCCGAATTATATATTCCAAATTGGATACCTTTTAAATTCATTGATTCGTTGACCAACCCTATACTTAATCCATTATTTTCATTAAAACCATTGTAAATTCCAAAAGAAAATCCATTCATGACTTTAGCTTGAGTGCCAATTGGCGAGATAGAAACACCATTCATTTTTGTAAATCGATTTAGCAACGAGATATTCAATCCATTCATACTAACATTGGTAAAAAAGCATCCAGTACTTAGATGTAAACCATTTATTTGAATCTGTGGGAATTTAATATCAACTTTAACAATAGTATCTGATTTAACTTCTTTTAAAAATGAGCCTTTTTGAATCATTTCAGGAATAAAAACGATAATCATCGGAATTGCTAAACCGACAGGATTTAAATCTACATTAACTCCGTTTATGGTTTGCTTTTCAATATGTTTATTCTGATAATGACCAACACCAAAAACTAATCCGTTTACTTTATCAACCTTTTTTGAAATTGGTGATAAGCTAAATACTTGCGAATGCGTTTTAATTGAATCAATTTTTGGAAAAGGAATTGTGTCTTGTGCTGAAACAAAACTTGATACCGAAACTAGAAGCAATAGAATTTTTGTTTTCATTATAACTTGATTTAAAATTATAATCCAAAATTATTGCGATTAATGCATTATAATTTGATAAAATCAATTAATTAAATTATTATATTTGTGATTATCGCAAAATAATTATGAACAATCAAGAATTACTTTTAAAAGAAATTAGAAAACAACTGTCAACATCGACTTCATTAAACGATGAAATTGCTGGTATTTTGAACATTAGCTATGACGCCGCGCACCGAAGAGTTTCGGGGAAAAGTAAATTTTCCATTGATGAAACATTACAACTAGCCAATCATTTCAATATTTCGTTAGACAAATTATTTTTGAAAAACGACAAAGTAATTGTGGAAAAAACCATCGAAATCACTTCGTTGAAAGACATGTTGTCCTATTTTAAAAAATCGGCTGAACGAATTGAGCAATTAACCGTTACCGAGAAACCAACACTATATTATTCGGCAAAAGACATTCCATTATTTTACTTTATGGACAACACAATTATCTCAAAATTTAAAGCATACGTTTGGTTAACGTTATTGAATTCGGAACAAATAAATGTATCGTTTGAAAATTTTGTGGTCGACGAATCGTTTATGGAACATACACAAAAACTAAAAAAAATCTATGAAAATGCTATTGTCAAAGAAGTGTGGAACGACACGACAATCAATAGCAGTTTACAACAAATTTTATATTTCTACGAATCAGGCTTACTTTCTTTTAAAAGTGCAACTGCATTGTATTTAGACTTAAAGCGTATTTTAAAATTGATAAAAGACAAATCAAATCAACCCAATTCTAATTTTTCTATCTATTATAACGAGTTGATTTTACTGAACAATAATATGCTAATTGAAACCAATGAAAAACTTACTATGTTTATTCCATATACTTTATTAGGTTATTTTATAACAGACAACAAAGAAAGTTGCCACAATGTTCATCAATTTTTCAACCAGCAAATCATCAATTCGAAACCACTGAACCAATCTGGAATTAAAGACCAAAATTTATTTTTCAATCGGGCAAACCGAAAAATCGATTATTATCTCGAACAATTAAACAATCAAGTTGATTTGCTCTTTTAATTTTTTTTATTAAATTGTAACTTTTTTGAAACCTAACACGTATAACAACCTGAACACTTTAAGTAAAGGAGAAAATATACATGAGACAGCTTAAAATCACCAAGCAGGTTACCAATCGTGAAACCGCATCTTTAGATAAATACCTTCAAGAAATTGGAAAAGTTGACCTTATTACTGCCGATGAAGAAGTAGAATTGGCTCAACGAATCAAAGCTGGAGATCAACGCGCTTTGGAAAAATTAACAAAAGCTAATTTACGTTTCGTAGTTTCGGTAGCAAAACAATACCAAAATCAAGGTTTAACACTTCCCGATTTAATTAACGAAGGAAACTTAGGTTTGATTAAAGCAGCTCAACGTTTTGACGAAACTCGTGGTTTTAAATTTATTTCGTATGCTGTTTGGTGGATTCGTCAATCGATTTTGCAAGCTTTGGCAGAACAATCTCGTATCGTTCGTTTACCATTAAACAAAATTGGTTCTATCAATAAAATCAACAAGATGTACGCCTTATTAGAGCAATCTAACGAACGTCCGCCAAGTGCTGAAGAAATTGCAAAAGAACTTGATATGACCGTAAATGACGTAAAAGAATCTATGAAAAATTCTGGTCGTCACTTATCAATGGATGCACCACTTGTAGAAGGAGAAGATTCTAACCTATATGACGTTTTACGTTCTGGTGAATCGCCAAATCCTGACAGAGAATTGATTCACGAATCATTACGTACAGAAATTGAGCGTTCATTAGAAACTCTTACACCAAGAGAAGCTGACGTAGTTCGTTTGTACTTTGGTTTAGGCGATCAACATCCAATGACATTAGAAGAAATTGGAGAAACTTTTGATTTAACTCGCGAACGTGTTCGTCAAATTAAAGAAAAAGCAATCCGCAGATTAAAACATACTTCAAGAAGCAAAATCTTGAAAACTTATTTAGGCTAAGCCTATAAACGCAACAACAGTCTGATTAACTGTTCGTTTTTTGATTGATGATTGAAACTCCGGCTGATTACCGGAGTTTTATTTTTTTTACGTCATCGTAAATCTTTTGCATTGCCTACAAACTCTTAGAGAACTTTGCGAAAAACTTTGTGAACTTTGTGGTTAAATTTTACCTTTGTACAAACAACACACAAATAATGAAAAATACCCTTATTGCGCCTTCAGTTCTTGCAGCTGATTTTGCTAATCTACAACGCGACATCGAAATGATTAATACAAGTGAAGCCGATTGGTTTCACATTGATATTATGGATGGTGTTTTTGTTCCAAATATTTCTTTTGGAATGCCAGTTTTGGACGCCATTAATAAACATGCCAAAAAAACTATTGATGTTCATTTGATGATTATTGATCCAGACCGATATATTTCAACATTCAAAAAATTAGGTGCTGATGTTTTGACCGTTCATTACGAAGCTTGTACGCATTTACACAGAACACTTCAGGCAATCAAAGCCGAAGGAATGAAAGCTGGTGTTGCTCTAAATCCACATACAAACATCGATTTACTTGAAGATGTAATTCAAGATATCGATTTGGTTTGTATTATGAGTGTAAATCCGGGTTTTGGTGGACAATCGTTTATAGAAAATACATATGCTAAAGTTGAAAAACTAAAAGCATTAATCAATAGAAAAAACGCATCTACACTAATCGAAATTGATGGTGGCGTTACCAATAAAAACGCCAAACAATTGGTTGACGCTGGCGCTGATGTTCTAGTAGCTGGAAGTTATGTTTTTGGAGCAAATAATCCAATTGCTACTATTGCTGATTTAAAAGAAATTACGAAATAAAACAAATACAAACCTGACAGGTTTTTGAAACCTGTCAGGTTTTTTTTATTTAAACATTAAGAATCCAATGGAAAACAAAACGAGATACAGTAGGAATAGTGTAATCTCAAGTTTGTAAAATTCTATTTTCTTCATTATTTCTTAACCAATTTACTAACTCCTATCTTTCCTGATTCTGTTTGTATTTGAACCATATAAATTCCCGTTGCAAATGAACTCACATCTATTTGATGTTGATTTGATTTTAATAACTTTTTACCTGACAAATCATAAATTTCAACTTGTTTCACCACTTCGTTTGGAATTTCTAAATTGAAAACAGAATTTGTTGGGTTAGGATATAAACTAATCTCATTCAAATCAAAATCAGAGGTTGATAATGCTGTGCATGCTGAATTCACTGCTGTAACTGATTCACAGCCTGTGGCATTAGCTAAAACAGTTAATGGCTTTCCTGTTGCCACATAATCACATAACCAGATACTAGCACAAGCAGCTAATTGTCCGTTACTAGAAATAGTTAATGTAGAAACTCCTGATACTGGTATTGAAGATAAAGCACTTATGTTTGTAAGAGCAGTATTACCATTTATTACAACTTGCTGGTTCATCAATGCTAAATTAGTTGTATTTAAACCATTTAACGTCGTTAAATTAATATTATTAAAAATTGTTAATCCAGCATTAGAAGCTTGCCCGTTGATTGTTGTTAAGTTCGCTAATCCTGTAAGGCTTGTTATTTGTGCACATTGTGAAATTCTTATACCACCGCAGCTAGTTAATTGATTTAAAAAATTAAGATTTGTTACCGAATTATTTGCAATAAAAACCTCTCCGTTAACAGAAAAACTGGAAGTACCAAACGAACTTATAGAATTGATTAAACTTCCGTTAATAGTTAATGCTTCACATGTGCTTGAACCGTTAAAGTTAATATTACCAATTGTGGTTAATAAAGTGTTATTAATAAACCTTATATATCTTGAACCAGTTATTCCGTTTGAAAAATTGTGGTTTACTATGTTCGGAAAAGTGGCATTGGTAAGCAATGAGTTACTCTCAACACTTAATTGACCATTGTTGGTTTGTAATGAAGAAAGAAAACCCAAGTTAGTTAACTTTGTATTTCTTATTAACAAGCCATTAACGGTTTGTAAATTAGAAAATGCATTAATTGTTTCTAAATTATTATTTTGAGCAAAACCTAAAAAACTAGAAGTTAAACTATTTAGACTGGTAAAACCAGAAATCGTAGTTAACTGAGAATTTAACTGAAATAGAATCGTTCCAGCAGTAAGGGTTGTTAAACTATTAAATCCTCCGAATTGTTGAAAGGTGTTACTCTGTATTGCAATACCATTACCCACTGTTGTTAAATTTGGAAAAATATTGGTTTGATTGTTTGACACACCTGTAATAAACAAAGTTCCAGTAACACTTGTAATATTATTTAACGGTGCTAAGTTCAAGGCATTCCCGCCACCATTTACAGTTAAATTTCCTGATATAGTAGTACAACTTGCTAACGCATCCACTTCCGCTTGTGTGGTTAAAGTAACATTTCCTGTTGGGCAAGAAGAAGGTACTTGATATCGTAAAGCCATAATTTGAGCTTGAGTTAACGCTCTATTGTAAATGTAGAGTTCATCTAACTGCATATTTGAAGCATTTTTACTCGCTAAAAATGTTCCACTTCCGTTACCTGTTAAACCACCACCAAGTGTTATGAAGTTTTCAAAAGATTGGTTTAAAACTCCACTACCAATATTTTGTTCATAAATTAATATTCCGTTTCTATACCATTTTACAATAGTTGCATTTCCTGCAGTAGGCTCAAAAGTAGCAGCATAATGTACCCATTCATTATTTATCCATCTATTTATTTCAACATTTTGCCAATTACTTCCACCAAAATTGAATCCAAAATTAGTTCTAGTTGAGGCATTTGCCGTTCCATCTCTAAAATAAATCGCACCAAATGCTTCAAACATTGTTTCAAAGGTAAAGGTTGGATTACCTGATCGTTTATTCCAAAATGAAATAGTAAAATTATTATTATTTAATTGCGAAGGTTGAAACGGCATTGATGCAGGTGTACTCAATTGAAAATCCAGTCCTTGCCCGTTAAACCCAGTTGTATATGGTGTAGCATTGCTAGTGTTAAATTCTAAACTTGAATTATTTTGAGCGGTCAAACTATTGTTAAAGCCAAAATAAGCAACTAATTGATTCGAATTTAGTGGAGTTTCGGCTGTATATTTGTTTTGAATTTGCGTTTCAGTTAGTGCTACATCATAGATTTCTAAATCATCATAATGCAATTGAGAGTTAGCAAATGGTGTTGCTCCAAAATTTAAGCTAAATGTATTCCCAAAAGTTCCAAGCGTAACATTAGATTGGCTTAATACTAACAACCCATTTACATAAATTTTTAATGTATTATTTCCATGTGTTACCACATAATGGTACCAACCTCCTGGATAGATTGCTGCTTTATTATTATCTGATGTATAGGAACTAACACCATTATTTACAAAAAGTCTATTAAACGAAACACCTTCATGAATCAAACTGAACTGCTGATTAGCATTACTGTTGCCATATTCAAAAACATTGATCCGAGCATTATTGGGATAATTTATATTTTTCACCCAAACCGAAACCGTCCTATTACTATTTCCTTGTGGTAAATTTGTTAATACTGTTGAAAGATTTGCCGTTACATTTGTAGGTAACACACAAGCGCTATTTGCTTGACCAAACCTGTCATTAGTGTACGAAACTGTTCCTGAATAACCTGAATTTGTAATCAAAGTATTTGCTCCGTTACTAGAGTCTAAATTACCATTAAATTCAAACTTAGCTATTAGTGTTTGTGCCCAGCTCACTTGAACTAACCAAAACAAAAAAAGTACTATTTTTTTCATATTTTTAAAATTAAATTTGGTACAAATATGTTGGACTTAAATTTTAAAATAGAAGCGAATTAAATAAAACCCTATTTTGAGTGAGTGAAAACCAACTCTTATAAATTGGTTTTCACTTTGTTTTATATAGTAAGAAAAAATCGTTATTACAAATGGATAAAATAATTTACCAAGCTAATTTTTGAATTGTTTCTGTGTATGTGCCTTTTGCACCATTTGAGAAATTAGTTGTAAAACCAGTACCGCCATTGATGTCATAAACAATCACACAATCTTTTGCACTTGGATCTTTAACAACAGTTATTGTTCCTCCGTTTCCACCATTTTGATTTCCAAAGTTAGGTTTTGCTCCTTTCCCTCCTCTTGCATTTACTACAATTGGCTTGGCTTTAACTTGTTTAAAATGAGCTATCAATTCACCTTTACTATATACTTTGTAAGCATAACAATCCTTTTTGGAGTTCACATCAATTGCTGATTTTACTTCAATTCGAAAAGTTCCTGCTGGCTTTTTGTGAGTTGTAAACTGATCACCATTATCATTCAATGTCCATTCACAATTTTCATAATCTAGTTTTGCTAGATACTCAGCCGATTTAATATTGGAGTGATATTTTGAAGTAGCTGAAATTTTTATAATATCATTTGTTGGAATGTATTTTTTAGCAATTTCATAAGAAATCGTTACTTTACCATCAACATCTTTAAATTCATTTTTTTCTAATCCTTCAACTCTTATGTTATACTCATCCAAGAATCCTTGACGTGTTGATAACTTTGAACCATCTTTGAGTGTAGCAACTACATCAAAGTTAAATACTTGACCTTGATAAAGTTTGTTGTATTGAGAAGGCTCAATTGTTAATGAAACTAATTCTTTGCCTTTAATACCAAATTTTGCTCTTTTTTCTTCTGCCATCTTTTGATCGCCTCCTTTTAACAAAACTTGCATTTGATTATAATAATTTTGAAGTGGTTCATTAAGTGCTTTTTTAAACGATTCATAATTGAATTGTTTACTAATTTGTTTTAAAACATTTTTTGTTCCAATAATTTGAAAATCATAGCCTAATGTATATTTACCACTTTCTCTATCGGTGCCAATAAGAATAAAATTATCAAAAAACATTACTAATTTACTCTCAACACGATTAGTCCCATCTATATATTTTTGTGACATTTTGCCACTTCCAAAAGCATAAGCCCCTGTAGGATGTATGATTTCATATAAATAGCAAGTGTTTTGAAATGAATTTGTTGTATTAAAATTTAATAAAAATTTTGTGACATTTCCAGATTCGTCCTTTTCAAATTTTGAATCAGATGGAAATACTGAACTACAATTAAAAGAAGGTTGGGTTTCACTACTAATCTCTAATTTCGGAATATGAGAATATGCAGCAATTCGAGTTAAGCCATCAAAAGAGTATTTGTCAAAAAAACGTTTTGCAACTATTTGTTGTAGTTCATTTGAAATTTTTAGCAAATCATCAGAAGAGACAACTGAAGTTTGTTCTTTTTTTGATTCTTTTGAGGATTTTAGCAAATCTTTGAATTGAGCATTACAAAACGTAATTTGTAAAAAAACAAATAAAATAGTAATAAAAATTTTTGTCTTCATTTTAATATAATTTATAATTTTAAACAAAAATGTATCAAATAAGATTATTTATATCAACTAATTAAATGAAACCCTATTTTGAGTGAGTGAAAATATTTTTTGAATACCATTTTATTAATTCCTTTGCAAAAACTTATAATTTGAAAAATAAACTTTTATATTTTTTACTCTTTCTATGGACTTTAACAGCTGGTAGTCAAACTATTTTTTATGACCAATTAGACATAAAAAGTGGTTTGCCATCTTCTGTTGTTTATGATATTTTTCAAGATTCGAAAGGTTTTATTTGGATAGCTACAGATGAAGGCCTCCTCAAGTATAATGGGTTTGACCTTAAGTCTTATTCTCATCCGGATTTACATTCTAAAGCGGGTTCAAACATTAAACAAGACGATTTGGGAAGAATTTGGTATCAAACTTTTGATGGCTTTTTGTTTTTTATTGATGGTAAAGACCAAATGCAAACTTTTACTCAAAAAAACAATATCGGCTTTGTCAATTTTGTGATTACCAAAGAATATTTAATTAAAACAACTTGGGATGGAATTGAAGTGAGAAACATAAAAACACTAAAAATTAGTAATGAAATTAAGATTCCTAAAATACAAACCAGTTTCCTCGAAGTTTATCAGGATGAAATAATATTTGGCAATAATAGAACGCAAACAATTTCATTGAAAAATTGGAAAAGAAAAACAATAAATAATGAAGCTATAAAATTAGCCCAAAAACTTTTATCGTTTAAACATAACAATCAACTTTATTTCCTAGCACAGGAACCAAATTTCAACTGCAAACTTTACAAATTTTCCAATAATAGCTTTCAACATATAGCATCTATTGAAATTGATAAAAACATTCAAAACTTTGAAATTATTGACAATATCATTTGGTTATGCACAAAAAAAGGAGTTCAAGCATTTACTTTGAATGGACAAAAATTAACCTTCACTTCAAAACTTCCTGCTGACGATATCTCAAAAGTTTTTAAGGACATTAACAACATATATTGGTTTACTTCTTTGTCTAAAGGGATTTTTATAATTAAAAACTTTAACACTTGGGAACTTCAACTTCAAAATGAAAAATTTAACAGCATAAGTTGCAATGGAGATGAATTATTTGTAAGTTCAAGCTCTGGCAAAATCTTTGAATTAGATTCGGAATTGAACCATAAAACCTATTGGAAAAATGAAGACTTTCATCCAATATATTACCTCAATTTTAATATTGATACTGATTTTAATTTCTTTTCCGCTAATGGCTTTTATGTCATAAGAAAAAAAGATAAAAAAGTAACTCACTTTAACAGTGCCGTAAAACAAATAATCCCTTTTGAAAACAATTCATTTTTAACTACTGGAACTGGATTTGTCAATTCAATCTACACAAAGCCAATAATAGATTGGAAAGACAACCTACTAACAAATATTAGAGGAAAATCTATTGCTTTTGATCGTTCAAACAACCAAATTCTTGTTGCAACTAATAATGGATTATTAAAAATAAAAGATGGAAAAACACAACCAGTAAATTATCATAATAAGACATTATTTATTAAAACCCTTATCACAGATAACCAAAGAATAATTGCTCTTAGTAATCAAGGCGAATTGTTTGAAATCAAAGGGAATGTAATTGGAAAAATAAATAGTAATCGTCCCTTTACATTATTAAAAAAGGATCTAAACGAAACTATACTAGTTGACAAAAACACCGTTTTTAAGTTAAACAACAATAAAATAACTAAACTATTTTCTGTTGGTAAATTTTTAAAAATTAAAGATTTACTTTCGTTGAGAAATAATTACTTCGTGATTACGGAAGATAAAATCATTCGAGTAAGTAAAGAAAAATCCATTGAAAGCACGTATCAGAAACCAAAAATAATCCTTGAAAATAGTTCGGTAAACGAAAAAATTCAATCGATTCATAACACAAAATTAAAGGCCGATGAAAATGACATTCAAATCAATTTTAACTTATTAAATTTTGATTTCGACAGCGATTATCAGTTGGTTTATAGAATCAATGGTGCTTTAAAAAATTTAAATAATACTTCTAAAAACATCAAACTTGTTTCATTAGCTCCGGAAAAATATTTTATCGAAATTGGAATACAAGATAAAAACACTTCTAAAATTGAATTTATTCACACTATTTCTTTCGAAATTTTACCTCCATTTTGGAAACGCACTTGGTTTATTTTAATCACTATTTTTCTTGTATTAACCTTGGTCACTATAATTTACAAATGGAAAATCAAACAAATTAAAGTTAAAAATGAAAAAGCTATTGAAAAATTAACCTTAGAAAACAATTTAAAAGAGTCTCGATTACAATTAATAAAGTCGCAAATGAATCCCCATTTCTTTTTTAATGCAATAAACAACATACAATCTTATATTTTTACGAATGAAACTAAAGAAGCTTCTAGCTATTTATCGAAATTTTCAAAATTAACACGCAAAATTCTTGAATTTTCTGATGTAGATTCTATTTCACTTAAAGATGAAATCGCTTCACTACAACTTTATTTAGAACTACAACAAATGCGATTTAAAGATTTGAAATTTGAAATTAAGCATGATAGCATTTTAAATCTTGAAAGCATTAAAATTCCAACAATGCTTTTCCAGCCTTATGTAGAAAATGCAATTCTTCATGGCTTATCACACAGTAATAAAGATAAAAAACTAGAAATAAAATTTGAATGGGAAGCCTCTAATCTATTAATAGGAACCATTTACGATAACGGAATAGGAAGAATAAAATCAGCCGAACTCAATCAGCTAAACACCTCAAAACCAAAATCTTTTGCAACAAAAGCCAACTTAGAACGAATTATGTTACTTAACAAAGACCAATATCAAATTGATGTTAACTACGAAGATTTATATGATGAACATTCTGAAAGTCAAGGAACTAAAGTAACAATTAAAATAGAATTATAATGAAAGCCATTATTATAGAAGACGAAAAAAGAGCTCAAATTTACTTACAAGGTGTACTAGAACAAGTGGCACATGAAATTAATGTTGTAGCAGTTTGTGATGATTTGCCGTCTGGAGTAATAGCCATCAGAAAACACAAACCCGATTTAGTATTCTTAGATATTGAAATGCCTAAATACAACGGATTAGAAATAATCAACTTTTTTGGCGAAAATGAAATTCAATTCTCAATCATTTTTACAACTGCTTATAATCAGTACGCACTTCAGGCTTTTAAAACTTCTGCTTTAGATTATTTATTAAAACCCATTGACCCAGACGAATTAAAAGAAACCCTTAATCGTTACAAACAAAAAAACAACATTCAAAACTATGAACAATTAGTTTCTTTGAATGAAAGCCTAACTAAAGAAACCAAAATCGCAATTCCTGACAGAAATAATTTACAACTAATCCCATCAGAAGAGATTATGTATTTAAAAGCAGACAGCAATTACACTCAAGTTTTCTTAGAAAATGGAAAAAAACATATAACCAGCAGAATTTTAAGAAATTTCGAAGACACATTAAAAACTTATAAACAATTCTTCAGATGCCATAAATCATACATCGTAAATATAACATTTATTGAATGTTATAGCAAATCAGATGGAGGAACTATAATTCTAAAAAACAAACAAGAAATACCTGTTTCACCTGAAAAATCTGAAGAATTATTATCTTTTTTTACTAAAATTGAAAGGTAACCTAATACTGCTCAATTAGATATTTTATCAAATCGGTTGTGGTTACAATTCCAACCAAAAGTTCACCTTCGCAAACAGGGAGTGCATGAAATTCTTTGGAAGCTAATATTTCAGCTACTTCTTTGATGGTTGTTTCAGGAGAAACCGTTACTAAATTTCTTGCCATCACTTGTTCTACCGAAAACATATTGTAAACGGTTACATCAACACTTGTTTCTTCTTCATCAACAGCATCAGCAAACGAAATTCGAAGTAAATCGGTGTAACTCAACATCCCAATTATTTTATTTCCGCTAACTACA
>NZ_JACTAC010000073.1 GCF_014486675.1 Flavobacterium macrobrachii | reverse complement strand
CATTTTTAGAGCTTCACCATCAAATACAATTCCTTCCCAACCAAAAATCATAAAATTTCTAATGTTTTGATGATCGGTTGCTTCAGGTGTATTTAAAACATCTTGATAAAAATCGCCAAATAAATTTAAGGTTTCTTCTTTGGTAAATTGGTTTAGTTTAGCAAAAGCAAAAATTTTACAAGAACCATTGTTTTGGTTTGCATTATTTATTTGATTTCCATTTTTAAAATTGGTTGGCGTAAAATTATAATTTTCATCAATGAAAGCGATGGTTTCTGGAAACGATTTTTTGTTCAGTAGTTCTTGCATATTGATGTTTAATAACTAAAGAGGTTCTTTTCTGTCATAAATATAAAGATAGTGATAACATTCTCTTATACTTAAAATATCAAGTTCCATTTTCTTTTTAAAAACACTGTCATTCAATAGTAATTTGTCATTTTCAGAGATGCTTTTTAATGGCAAATTCAACTCAATTAATACAGAATCTCTAAATTTAATTACTGATTTTTTGTCTAAAAAATTAAGTTTTTCGAATTTTTTCTCAATATTTTTCGAAATCTTAAACATACTATCAAATCTAATTCTTTTATTATTATCATTCTTTATATCATAATATTTTTGAAGATAAGTGCTTTCTGAAACATTACGATCTCTTTCTATTAATTCACTGAGTTTATCATATAAATATTTATAACTATCATCTTCATCTTCTTTTTTACAAGAAAATAAAATTGTAGATATTAATAAAAGGAAAAGATATTTTTTCATAATTCATTAAAAATAAAAATATTCAACTGCTAACTACAAACTGAATACTGAACACTATTTTTTCCCACCAACAACCACAACAATTTCCCCTTTCGGAGGTTTAACTTCAAAGTGTTTTAAAACATCTTCGGCAGTTCCGCGAATGGTTTCTTCGTGTAGTTTTGATAATTCCCGTGAAACAGAAACTGGTCTTTCGGCACCAAAATATTGGATGAATTCTGCTAAGGTTTTTACTAATTTGTGTGGCGAAACATAGAAAATCATCGTTCTAGTTTCTTCTGCCAATTGCAAAAATCTAGTTTGTCTTCCTTTTTTTTCGGGCAAGAAACCTTCAAAAATAAAACGGTCGTTTGGCAAACCGCTATTGACCAACGCAGGAACAAAAGCCGTTGCACCAGGCAAACAATCGACTTCTATATTATTTTCGACACAAGCACGCGTTAACAAAAATCCGGGATCGGAAATGGCTGGCGTTCCAGCATCGCTAATCAACGCAATGGTTTCTCCAGCTTGCAATCGTTTGATTAAATTTTCCACTGTTTTGTGTTCGTTATGCATGTGATGACTATGCATGTGTGTGGAAATTTCGAAATGTTTAAGTAGTTTTCCGCTGGTTCGTGTGTCTTCTGCCAAAATCAAATCGGCTTCTTTCAAAACCTGAATTGCTCTGAAAGTCATGTCATCAAGATTGCCAATTGGCGTTGGAACTATATAAAGTTTGGACATAAAATAAACACAGATTACACAGATTTACACAGATTGTTTGTTCTAATCTGTCAAAATTCTGTTTTATTATTTGAATTTTTTCTCCACGATTTCTAAAAATCGCTCCAAATATTCTTCTTTTCCAACCCAGTAATTGTATTCCGGAATAACCATTTCATTTAAGAAATTTTTCGCGTCAGCAAAAGTGTCAAACGTATTCAATTGCGATAAAACTCGGTTGTAATCTTCGTTACTTTCGTTAAAAAGATGTTTTACAAAGGCAACTCTATCATTCAACGAAATAGAAATTGAATTGGACAATACATCGTTGAGCGAAACGACTTTTGGTTCGTCTTTTTCTTTTTGTTCCTGGTCAAAAACCGAGATGAACTTATCGTTTAGCGTTACTTCATTTGGTTTTACAAAAACAGGTTCTTTGTAACTATCGCCAAAAATATCGTCCATTGTAACCTGTTTTGCTTCAACAGGTTCTGGTTTTTTTTCCTCAATTACTTCAGGTTGCGTTTCTTCGATTACGGCTTCAATTTCAGGTTCTTCTTCCGTTTCTGTTTCATCTTCAGCCTCAAAAGAAAGTTCAAAAGCAGGTTTAAAATTTCCGCCAGCCAAAGCATCGCTTTCGTGATCTTCTTTGTCTTTTGCTTCGGCTACATCATTATCTTCAAAACTTTCGTCTTCAACCTCATCTTCTTCCTCTAGAATAATTTCGCCAACAACAATTGGTTCTTCTTCCTCAACTTCTTCAATCGTTTCGATGATTTCTTCTTTTGCTTCAGCAATTGGTTCATTTTCAACGATTGGTAAATCTATTGGTGTAGTAATTTCTTCTTGTGCCAAAAACGATTCTACCTTTTGCTCAATTTCTTCATGAGAAACCTCATTTTTTAGTACTGCATAATTTTCTTCATGAAATTTCAGAATCGAAAGCGCTTCGTATAATTTTCGGGTTTCTTTATACAATTGGTCGATTTCCGACTTATTTTTTAACTTCAAAATTCGATGTGCAATGCTTATTAATTCAGCTTCCAATCTTTTCTTCATGTGTATAAATTATATTGAGATGAAATTATGTTTATTTTTTTAATCGTTATTTGACCAAAGTTTAATCAATGCGTGAATAAATTTTTCTAAATTTGAAACGATGTAAATGTATAAAATTTATATCGATAAGTTTTGTTACAAAGTAATAAAAACTATTCATTTTAAACGCAAGAAAATTAGAAAATGTTTCTCGAAAATACAGTAAATCATAAAGAACAATTTGGTTGGATTGAAGTCGTTTGCGGTTCGATGTTTTCGGGCAAGACAGAAGAACTCATCCGAAGACTAAAAAGAGCACAATTTGCCAAGCAAAAAGTAGAGATTTTCAAACCATCAATCGACACTCGATATGACGATGAAATGGTTGTTTCTCATAACAAAAACGAAATTCGTTCCACGCCAGTTCCAGCTGCAGCAAATATTCGAATTTTAGCGCAAGGTTGCGATGTTGTGGGAATTGATGAAGCACAGTTTTTTGATGACGAAATTGTTTCTGTTTGTAATGATTTGGCGAATTCTGGAATTCGAGTAATTGTGGCTGGATTGGACATGGATTTTAAAGGAAATCCGTTTGGACCAATGCCTGCGTTGATGGCAACTGCTGAATATGTTACCAAGGTTCACGCCGTTTGCACACGAACTGGAAATTTAGCCCATTACAGTTTTAGAAAAACCGATAATGATAAACTCGTTTTATTAGGCGAAACCGAAGAATATGAACCGCTAAGTCGTGCTGCTTATTTCAATGCGATGCGAGAAAATATGGTTGTAAAAGACGCCGAACATTTATCTGAAGAAAAAGAAGAATAAAGAAAAATCTTTTGTACGGTAACTTTTTTTAATTTTGCACGTATAACAATTAAATTTAATGTTATTATGGATACTAAACTCACCTTAAAGCTTGATAAAAAAGTAATTGAAAAAGCTAAAGAATATGCTGCGAAGCAAAAAATTAGCGTGTCTTTTATTGTCGAAAATTATTTAAAAGCAATTACTTCCATGGAGAAAAGTGACCAAAAAGAAGAAATTAAAATTTCTGACTTTGTTAATAGTATTCCTGTAGGAAATGGAGAAATTCCAGCTGATTTTGACTTTAAAAAAGATAGACAAGAGTATTTGGTTGAAAAATATAAATAATGAAAAAATTATTTATTGATACAAATGTACTGATTGATTTCTTAGATAAGAGAAATCCATTTTTTTATGAAATTGCTAAAATTTCTAGTTTAGCTGAAGACAACCAAGTTAGATTAGTTGCTTCTTCCATTTCGTTTGTTAACACGTTTTATGTTTTAGGAAAAAAAACTGAAAATAATCGCGTAATTGAGTCATTAAAAAAGTTTAGAGTAATTTGTGATGTTTCCTCTGTTGACGAACTCGTAATTGACGAAAGTTTATTTTCTAACTTTACAGATTTCGAAGATGCCGTTCAATATTATAGTGCTATTCAAGCTAAATGCGATATACTTATTACAAGGAACGAGAAAGATTTTAAAAATTCTGAAATTCCTGTAATGAGTCCAAACAAGTTTTTGGAAATTTTTAATAAAAAATAAAATTTGACACTTTCCATCCGAAATATTATTCCAATTATAAAAGCCAATTGGTTTGGGAATAATGATATAAGCATCATCGATACTATTTCTATTGATAGTCGCACGTTGCAAAATGGCGAACATACTTTGTTTTTTGCCATTTCCGGTCCAAATCATGATGGTCATCAATATATAGAAGAATTGATTTCACAAGGTGTTCAGAATTTTGTGGTCACTCATTTTGATGAAAATCTAAAAAGCAAAGCTAATTTTCTTGTTGTAGAAAATACTCTAGAAGCGTTGCAAAAATTTGCCTCTTTCTACCGAAGTCAATTTGATTTTCCAATCATTGGAATTACTGGAAGTAACGGAAAAACCATCGTAAAAGAATGGCTAAATTTTCTGTTAAGTCCAGATTACAACATCATCCGAAGTCCAAAAAGTTATAATTCGCAAGTTGGTGTTCCGCTTTCCATTATTGCCATTAATGAAAAGCACAATTTAGGGATTTTTGAAGCTGGAATTTCGTTGAAAAACGAAATGGAAAAACTGCAAAAAATCATTGATCCAACCATTGGTGTTTTAACTAATATTGGTTCGGCTCACGACGAAGGTTTTGCCGATATTGGCGAAAAAATTAAAGAAAAACTCAAACTTTTTACTTCGGTTAAAGTATTGATTTTAAATAAAAACAGAACAATTTGTGCTTTTATTAATCCAAAAATAAAGCAGTTCACTTGGTCATCTGACGATAAAAAAGCTGACGTTTTTGTTACCAAAAAGAAATTAGAAGAAAATACCGAATTGTACATTACGTATCAAGAAGAGACGTTTCCTGTTCGAATTCCGTTTCAAGACCAAGCTTCGGTCGAAAACGCCATACATTGTTTGATGGTTATGCTGTATTTTGGGTACAATCAAAAAGTCATTCAAACCCGAATGACACAATTATATCCAGTAGAAATGCGCTTGAAAGTCAAAAATGGAATTTTCAATTGCACAATAATTGACGATAGTTATAGTTCTGATTTTCAATCGCTAAAAATTGCTTTAGATTTTCTAGAACATCAAAAACAACACAAGAAAAAAACGATTATTCTTTCGGATATTTTTCAAAGTGGTTTAACCAATGAAGAATTGTATCCGCAGGTTTCTCAGTTAATTATTTCCAATAAAATTACGCGAGTGATTGGCATTGGCGAAACGATTTCAAAGTTTAAAAATAAGTTCATCAACGGAATTTGTTTCAAAAATGTAAACGAATTTATCGCCGCTTTTGATCCCGAAACTTCGAAATTGAATTTCGAAAATGAAACCATTTTAATCAAAGGTGCAAGAGATTTTCATTTTGAAGAAATTGTGTCGTTGCTTGAAGAAAAAACGCATGAAACCGTTCTAGAAATCAACCTAAATGCGATTAGTCATAACTTGAATTTCTTCAAATCAAAATTGGCTCCAAAAACCAAATTGATGGTTATGGTCAAAGCTTTTGGTTATGGCAATGGCGGTTTTGAGATTGCAAAATTACTCGAACATCACAAAGTAGATTATCTTGGTGTGGCTTTTGCCGATGAAGGAATTTCGTTGAAAAATGCTGGAATTTCAGTTCCGATTATGGTTTTAAATCCCGAAACCACCAGTTTTTCATCGATAATTCAGCATCAATTAGAACCCGAAATTTATTCAATAAAAGGATTAAAAGCGTTCTTGAAAATTGCTGAACAAAAGAAATTAAACCATTTTCCTATTCATATAAAATTAGATACAGGAATGCATCGTCTTGGTTTTCAAGAAAATAATTTATTAGAATTGATAAAAACACTTCAAGGAAACGAAACGGTAAAAGTGAAAAGTATTTTGTCGCACATGGCAACCAGCGATGATTTAGCGCATCAAGCATTTGCGATTTCGCAGATTGAACTTTTTGAAAAACTTTCATCTCACTTGATGTCGGAATTAAAAATAAAACCTATTCGACACATTTTGAATACATCTGGAATTTCAAATTATCCTGAGGCACAATACGATATGGTTCGATTAGGAATTGGTTTGTATGGTGTTTCCAACGATGATGAAGAACAAAAATACCTTGAAAATGTTGGTACTTTAAAATCGGTTATTTCTCAAATTAGAACTATTGAAAAAGGAGAAAGCGTTGGTTATGGCAGACGATTTATGGCAGAAAAACAAACCAAAGTTGCTACAATTCCTATTGGTTATGCCGATGGAATTTCAAGACATTTGGGCAATGGCGTTGGTTATGTAATTATAAATCAGAAAAAAGCGATAATTTTAGGAAGTGTTTGCATGGATATGCTAATGGTTGACGTAACCGATATTGAATGCAAAGAAGGAAATACGGTGATTATTTTTGGCGAAAGACCAACCGTTAATGAAATTGCGAAACTATTGCAAACCATTCCATATGAAGTTTTAACAAGTATTTCGCAACGAGTAAAACGAATATTTTATAGAGAATAATTTAGTATTTGTTAAAACTTTATTAAATTCGTTTATTAATAACCACAAAACAAATTATGGGAATGATTTCAGAATTTAAAGAATTTATTGCAAAAGGAAACGCAATGGATTTAGCAGTTGGAGTTATCATTGGAGCAGCTTTTGGCGCCATCGTAAATTCACTAGTAGCAGATGTAATTACACCTGCATTATTAAATCCTGCACTAAAAGCAGCACAAGTTGAAAACTTGGCAGAGTTAAAAACGGAAGGCGGAATTCTCTACGGAAAATTTTTAGCTGCGGTAATTAGTTTTCTAGTAATTGCTTTCGTGATTTTTATTATGGTAAAAGCATTAAACAGCATGAAGAAAAAAGAAGAAGCTGCACCTGCTGCTCCAGCTGGACCAACTCAAGAAGAATTACTTACTCAAATTAGAGATTTATTGAAAAAATAATTCCGCTACATTATATATTCTAACTAAACCGCTTCGTAATTGAGGCGGTTTTTCTTTTTCAAAAACAATGATTTTTAATTTTTAAAACATAATTTTTAATTTAATTTCTAATTACTTTTGTACTTCAAAAATTTTATCAATTATAAACATATAAAGTATGAAAGTTGCTGTTGTAGGCGCAACCGGAATGGTTGGCGAAGTGATGCTTCAAGTATTAGCAGAAAGAAATTTTCCTGTAACCGAATTAATTCCTGTAGCTTCTGAGAAATCAGTTGGTAAGGAAATTGAATTTAAAGGTAAGAAATACAAAGTAGTTGGTTTACAAACAGCAGTTGATATGAAAGCGGATATTGCTTTATTTTCTGCTGGTGGCGAAACTTCATTGGCTTGGGCTCCAAAATTTGCCGAAGCAGGAACAACCGTTATCGATAATTCATCGGCTTGGAGAATGGATCCAACTAAAAAATTAATCGTTCCAGAAATCAACGCATCTGAATTGACAAAAGAGGATAAAATCATTGCTAATCCAAACTGTTCAACTATTCAAATGGTGATGGTTTTAGCTCCATTACACAAAAAATACAATATCAAACGTGTCATCGTTTCTACTTATCAATCTATTACTGGAACTGGAGTAAAAGCGGTTCAACAATTAGAAAATGAATACGCTGGAGTTCAAGGAGAAATGGCTTATAAATACCAAATTCACCGAAATGCTATTCCACAATGTGATAGTTTTGAAGACAATGGCTACACCAAAGAAGAAATGAAATTGGTTCGCGAAACGCAAAAAATCATTGGCGACAAATCGATTGCAGTAACAGCAACAGCCATCAGAATTCCAGTTGTTGGCGGACATAGCGAAGCGGTAAATGTTGAGTTTTCAAATGATTTCAATGTAAGCGAAATCCGTGAAATTCTTCATAATACAGATGGTGTTGTAGTACAAGACAACAATGACACTTATACCTATCCAATGCCATTGTTTGCTCAAGGAAAAGACGAAGTTTTTGTAGGTAGAATTCGTCGCGATGAAAGTCAGCCAAACTCATTAAACATGTGGATTGTTGCTGATAATTTGAGAAAAGGTGCCGCAACTAACACGGTTCAAATTGCTGAATATCTTGTTGCTAACAATTTAGTATAATAGATTTCCGTCTTTACGGAAAATACAAAAGAGAGAATTCGTTTGGTTTTGCAAATCCTAAAATTTGTTAAAATCAAACGGATTTTCTTTTGGATTAAACTACATTTGTAGCAATGAAGAAAAAATTACAAATAACAAACGCTTTCTTAGGATTGATGGTGCTGTTTTCAGTACTTTTTCAATCTATTCATACGTTTGAACATGTAATTCAACAATTTTTTGGCGAAGTTTGTCTTCATAAATATTCTGATGAAGCAACTTTAAATCACAGTCACCATTGGGAAAAATGTACCGTTTGTGATTTTGCTTTCAGTCCAACAACCGAAATTAAATCGGTTATTGTTTCATTTGAAAATCCTGTTTTTTATAATAAAACCTTATATTTTTCAACTTCCGAAAACATTCCTTTTTTCAACGGAAGTTTCTTTTCACTTCGCGGACCGCCAATTGTTTAAATTTTCTTGACCTAACTTAGTGTTAACGAATTAGAAAACAACAAAATGCAAAAATTCAGTATGTTTTTTTGCTTGTTGTGTTTTGGTACAATTTTTAGCCAAAATACAATAAGCGGAAAAATAGTTGATAAAAACGATTTGGCATTGGAAAAAAGCCATATTCACATTTCATCAAAATCGACTAATAGTAAAAAAGATGGTTCATTCATTATTCGAAATGTTCCAAATGGTTCGACAAAAGTGTTAATCACTTATGTTGGCTACAAACCTATTGATACGATTATTGAAGTTAATGGCAATCTTGAGATTAATTTTAAGATGAAACAAAAAAGTGAACAATTGGAAGAAATTGTTGTAAAACATAAAAACAATTATTTCAATCACTCGGTTTCGGAACAAAAAATCAAAGAGAAAACCATTGAAAAATTTAGCAGTCAATCGCTAGGAAATGCACTCAAAGAAGTCTCAGGAGTTTCAATATTAAAAAGCGGAAGCACGATTGTTAAACCCGTAATTAATGGTTTGCATAGCAGTCGCGTTGGCATTTACAACAACAATGTGAAACTTGAAGACCAACAATGGGGAACCGAACATGCACCAAATTTTGACATAAATGCTGCCGGAAAAATTACAGTTTTAAAAGGCGCATCAGGTCTACAATATGGTGGCGATGCTATTGGTGGAATTGTAATTATTGAACCTTTCAGCACCAAAAAAGACACACTTTTTGGAAAAACCATTATGACAATGGAATCCAATGGTCGTGGCGGAACCATTTCGTCTAGTTTACACAAAGGAAATTTTTGCGACTGGAGTTGGAATGCGCAAGGAAGTTTCAAATATTTTGGTGACAGAGAATCACCCGATTATATTTTGTCGAATACCGGAAATCGAGAAGCAAATTTTTCGGGAGATGTGAAATATATTGGCAAAAAATTTGATTTTTCTGCTTATTATAGTTTGTACAACGCCACTATCGGAATTTTGAGCGCTTCACATATTGGAAACGTGAATGATTTATTCAACTCGATTAACAATCAAACACCATCGGTTGTTGAAGATTTTACGTATAACATTAAAAATCCGAAGCAACAAGTGCAACATCATTTGGCGAAGTTGAATTACAATTATTATATCAAAGATGGCGAATCTATCGGTTTACAATATGCTTTTCAATTCAATAATCGAAAAGAGTTTGATTTGCGAACTGGTGTTTCAGATTCTAGAGCAGCTTTGGACTTAAACTTGATGACGCATACTTTTAATGCCGATTATAAATTGAGTATTAATAGTTGGGATTTTAAATCAGGATTTATGGGTTTGTTCCAAAATAATTCGGCAAATCCTAATACTGGCGTTCGTCCGTTAATTCCAAGTTATAATAAATTTGATGCCGGAATTTATGCTATTGTTGACAATCATATTTCAGAAGATTTTTCGGTTGAAGCCGGAATTCGCTACGATTTTTCAACTATTGAAGCAACGAAATATTATCTAAAATCACGTTGGGACGAGCGAAATTACAGTCCAGAATTCAACCATTTTATTGAAGGCGATTTTGGAACACAATGGTTAACCAAACCAACGTTTACTTTTCATAATTTTTCAGCAAGTGTTGGAACGCAATATTCCTTCGGAAGCGAATATGAATGGTATTTTAACGTCAGTCGTGCGGTTAGAAACCCAAATCCTTCTGAGTTTTTTAGCGATGGATTGCATCATTCGAGTGGTATGATTGAATTGGGCGATTTGCGTTTGAAACAAGAAAAGTCGAATAAAATCAGTACTTCTTTGCAAAAACAATGGAAGAATTTCAAGGTAAACATCAATCCGTTTTTGAATTATATTGAAGATTATATGTTCTTGAAACCCGTTGGTTTTGAAACTACTATTCGCGGTGCTTTTCCGGTTTGGGAATACCAACAAATCAATGCTTTGTTGACCGGAATTGACTTAAATTCCGAGTGGCAAATCAGTGAACATTGGCAACATCGTTTGCTTTTATCATATGTAAACGGAAAAGATAAAACCAATGACGATTTTATTATCGATATGCCACCATTGAACATCAACAACCGAATTTCGTTCAATAAAAAAGATTGGAAAAATTTGACAATAGAATTGCAAAGCGAAATGGTTTTTAGACAAACGCAATTTCCAAACAACAATTTCACGACTAATATTATTGTTGACGGCGAATTATCACCAGTTGAAGTTGATATCAGTTCGCCTCCAGCTGCGTATCATCTTTTGCATTTTGCATCTGATTTTCAATTCAAAATAGCCAATAATTCTATGGCAACACTAGGTTTTTCTGTATTCAACCTTTTGAATACTAAATACAGAGATTATTTAAATAGACAACGTTTCTATGCCGACGAATTGGGTAGAAACTTTCAAATTCAATTAAAAATTAATTATTAAAACAGGAAAACAATGAAATATTTCAATCCAACAAAAGCCTTATTTTTAGCAACAGCTTCTTTATTTTTAGCATCTTGTAGCGATGACGATAACGGACCAGTTAATGAAGAAGAAGTAATCACAACGGTTATAACGACTTTAACAAATGGTGCAACGACTATAACTTTAACTTCAAGAGATTTAGATGGCGATGGACCAATTGATCCGCTTGTAACGGTTTCAGGAAATTTGACAGCAAACACAGTTTATAACGGTGAAACGACTTTTTTAAATGAATTAGAATCGCCAGCAGAAGACATTACTGTTGAAGTTGAAGAAGAAGGCGATGAACACCAAGTATTTTACCAAATCCCTTCGGCTTTAGGAACAATTGGTTACACTGATTTTGATGTGAATGCTAAACCTGTTGGATTGACGTTTACTTACACAACAGGAAATGTTGGAACAGGAAATTTAACGGTAACTTTGAGACATTTACCAAATAAATCGGCAGCTGGAGTTGCTGCTGGCGATATTACAAATGCTGGTGGTTCAACTGATGCACAAGTAACTTATCCAATTGTAATTACCAACTAAATTATGAAATTAAAAAATGCGACTTAATTAAGTCGCATTTTTTTTAAAATCTATTATCACCATCAATCATTCTGCCTAAACCGCCAAGAAGACTTCCTTCTTCTCTGGAATTTCCACCATTTTGTGGCGCAGAAGCAATAATTCTATCCGCTAAACGGCTAAATGGCAACGATTGTACATATACCGTTCCTGGACCGCGAAGTGTGGCAAAAAACATTCCTTCACCACCAAAAAAGGTGTTTTTTATGCCGCCAACAAACTCAATATCATAATCAACATCTTTAGTAAAACCAACGATACAACCTGTATCTACTTTCAATATTTCACCTGAAGCCAATTCTCTTTTGGCCAAAGTTCCGCCAGAATGTACAAACGCCATTCCATCACCTTCAATTTTTTGCATAATAAAACCTTCACCACCAAAAAGTCCGCGACCAAGTTTTCTAGAAAATTCAATGCCAACCGAAACACCTTTGGCAGCGCAAAGGAAAGCGTCTTTTTGACAAATAAATTTTCCTTGAAACTGACGCAAATCTATCGGAATAATTTTTCCAGGATAAGGCGAAGCAAAACATACTTTACTCTTCGAATTATTCTGATTTAAGTATGCCGTCATAAAAAGACTTTCGCCAGTTAAAACTCTTTTTCCAGCCGAAAGTAATTTACCAAAAATTCCTTGCTGTTGTGATGAACCATCGCCAAAAATAGTTTGCATTTGAATGCCGTTTTCCATCATCATAAAACTTCCTGCTTCAGCAACAACTATCTCTTGTGGATCAAGTTCAATCTCTACATATTGCATTTCTTCACCATAAATATGGTAGTCAATTTCGTGTGCTATCATTGTGTTTTATTTTTTTAATTTACTATAAGTTATTCATTTCTCAAAAAAGTTACAACACACTATTGGAATTACCTATTTAACACAATAATTATAAATATTTCATTAAATAGATTTAAAAATAGTTTATAATGTAAAAAAATAATTCTATTTTTACCATATTACTAACCAAAAATTTGCCTTTTTATGAATTCAATGTTTACAAAAATCGCTAGAATTGTTTTAGGAATAATGCTTCTTGTTTTTGGAGCGAATAAATTTTTACATTTTATCCCAATGGAAGCACCAACAGGTTCAGCTGGAGAATTCATGAATTCACTTGGAGCAACGGGTTATATTTTTCCTATTGTTGGAATATTAGAAGTAATGATTGGAGCAATGCTTTTGCTTAAAAAATGGGTTGCTTTTGCCTTAATTCTTTTAGCACCAATTTCCATCAACATTTTATTATTCCATATGTTTTTAGACATACCAGGAATTAGTGTTGCATTACTAATTGTTGTTATAAATGCCATTTTGATTTATAAACATTGGCAACAATATAAACCTTTATTTTACTAAAAAAACAAAACCGACTAAAGTCGGTTTTTTTAATATTCAATTTTACCAATGTGGTTCATTACGCGAACAATTTTGCCTTTTCTTCTTTGAATATAAGAAGACGAATTAGTCGCTTTATATTTTCTTGGATTTGGCAAAATAGCGGCAATTCCTGCGGCTTCTTGTTTGGTTAAATCAGCAGCACTTTTTCGATACCAATGTTGTGCAGCAGCTTCGGCTCCATAAACACCATTACCCATTTCTATTGAGTTAAGATAAACTTCCATAATTCGTTCTTTTCCCCAAATAAGTTCTATCAAAACAGTAAAATAAGCTTCCAATCCTTTTCTAAGATAACTTCTGCCTTGCCACAAGAAAACGTTCTTGGCAGTTTGTTGCGAAATAGTACTTCCGCCTTTCAATCGTTTGCCTTTTTGATTACTTTTAAATGCCTTTTGCATCGCATTAAAATCAAAACCATTATGCTTTAAAAAATTACCATCTTCGCTGGCGATAACTGCTTTTTGAAGATTAGGCGAAATATTTTCAATCGGTTCCCAATCGTGACTTAAAATCATATCTTTGCCTTCCATTTTATTATCAATAGCACGTGTCATCATCAATGGTGTTATTGGCACTGGAACCCATTTAAAGATAATCACTGACAAAATTGACAAGGCAATAAACCAAAGTGTGGCTTTCCAAATCCAACGAAATATTTTTCTAATCATACTTTTTATTATGCTAAATCTGCTAATTCTTTTCCTATCAAACTTCCTATTGCAACTCCCATTCCACCAAGGCGAACGCCACAAAAAACATTTTCAGAAAGCGGTTCAACAATTGGTTTTTTGCTTGAACCCATTCCCATAATGCCACTCCAGCGATGCGCAATTTTAAAATCTGTATCAGGTAAAATTACTTCTTTTAATAATTTTTCCAAATGATTTTGGATTAATTCAGTTTCGCCAAATTCTGTTGTGGTTTCACCTTCAAAGTCTAAATTTCTTCCGCCGCCAAGAAGAATTCTATCATCAATATTTCTAAAATAATAGTAACCTTTGTCTAAATGAAACGTTCCTTTGATGTCCAAATCAGGAATTGGTTCGGTAATCAAAACTTGAGCTCTTGCCGGTTTTACATGATTATCGGTTAGTTTTTGAGCAAAACCGTTGGTTGCAAAAAACAATTTTTGGGTTGAAAAACTAAAATCATTCATCTGAACTTCTACAGAATTCCCTTTATCCAAATAAGAACTAACCACTACTTGATTTAGAACTAAAATGTTGTTTGCGATAGCTTTTTGGAGCAAAGCATTCATCATTTTTCCAGTGTCGATTTGAGCTTCAAATGGATTAAAAATCAAGTATTCGTGTATGTTTTTAAAGTCAAATCGATCTACTTCTTTGTTAAAAACGTCGTTTCTAAAAATAGGTTTCAAAATTTCATTTACAAACGGAATTCGTTGCAAACATTCGTTATAACCGCTTTCATCATCTTTTAAAAACAATTCGTATCCGCCAAAAGGTTTGAAATCAATGGCTTCATCGCCAAGGTTTTTACGAAGTAATTGCAATCCATTCCAGCGTTTTTGAATAAGTTGAATAACCTCTTCTTCTGAATGATTTTTTAAATCATCCAAAATTTCAGAAATACTTCCAAAACAAGCAAAACCAGCATTTTTTGTACTTGCACCTTGTGGTAAAATCTCTTTTTCTAAAACTAATATTTTACTATTTGGATATTTTTCTCGCAAGGCTAACGCACAATGTAAACCAACAATTCCACTGCCTACAATGGTAAAATCAACTTTAGTAAACCAGTTTTTTAATTCCCAATAACTTAAATTCATTTGACTTGAAAATTTGATTTAAATGTAAAAACATTTTAGAAAACTAGACAACAAATATTTATTTTTTACAAAAAAGCCTTTTTTAAAGCATACTTCACAATCATAATCAAAAAATGTTATCATTTTGTTACTATTTTTACCAATTATAGTTACGATAATTTAATTTTAATTATACATTTGACAAACTATTTAACCAAAAACCAAATTAACTATGAAGTACAAATTACTCTCTGTTGCTTTATTAGTAGTTGCAAACCTGTCTTTTGCTCAAAACAAAAGCGCAATCTGGAATGCATCTACAAAAAAAACTACACTGATTGCTCTTGACGAAAACATACAATTGCCATCAGAAAAAGTTTTTGAATTAAATCTAAGCGGATTGCGTTCTGCCCTAAATTCAGCTCCAAAACGAATGTCGAGCAGTCAATCGCAAAACATTATTTCAATTCCAAATGCTGATGGAAATTTGGAGCAATTCAAAGTTTTTGAAAACTCCATTATGGAAGCTGAATTAGCAGCTAAATACCCAGAAATCAAATCCTATGTAGGTATTGGAATTGACAATCCTCTTTCAATAGCTTACTTTAGTGTTTCACCACTAGGATTCAAATCAATGGTGCTTTCACCTAATAAATCTACTGAATTCATTGAACCAATTTCAGCCGATTTAACAACCTACACCGTTTACAAAAAAGCCGACAAGAAAAACGCATTCACACCTTTCGAGTGTTCTGTTATTGACAAAGCAGCGGCAAGCCCAACAATGATGCTAAGAAATGCGGACGACTCAGTGCTAAGAACTTTTAGACTTGCCGTTTCTTGTACAGGCGAATACGCAACCTATTTTGGTGGTACAAAAGCACAAGCTCTTGCAGCAATCAATGCTTCTATGACTCGTGTAAACGGAGTATTTGAAAACGACTTCGCTATTAGAATGGTCTTGATTGCCAACAACGATTTAGTACTTTACACTAATGCATCTACTGATCCATACACTACCAGCTACAATAGCCAACTTCAAAGCACCCTAACTTCAGTAATTGGAGAAGCTAACTACGATGTAGGCCATTTATTTGTTAGAGCTTCTAATAATGGTAATGCAGGCTGTATCGGTTGCGTTTGTGTTAACGGTTCAAAAGGTAGCGGATTTACCTCCAGTACAATCCCTACAGGAGATACATTTGACATCGACTATGTTGCTCACGAAATTGGTCACCAGTTCGGTGCCAACCACACTTTCTCTATGAGCAACGAAGGAACTGGCGCTAATATGGAACCAGGTTCTGGCTCAACCATTATGGGTTATGCAGGTATTACTAGCCAAGACGTTCAAACTAATTCCGATGCCTATTTTCATGCGTTTAGCATTCAACAAGTAACCAACAATGTGAAAGCTAAAACATGCCAAACCAATACACCTACTGGCAATGCAGTTCCTACTGCTAATGCTGGTTTAGACTATACAATTCCAAAAAGCACTCCGTTCATGCTTACAGGTTCAGGAACCGATGCTGACGGCGATGTACTAACTTACAATTGGGAGCAATTCAATAGTGCTTCATCTACACAAACAGGTGCTAGTTCAGCAGCTAGCGCT
>NZ_JACTAC010000072.1 GCF_014486675.1 Flavobacterium macrobrachii | reverse complement strand
CATCATTTCTTTACTCAATAGCGATAAAACAATAAGAATAAATAAAAAAAACTCCTTCCGCAGAAACAGAAGGAGTTTTTATAGTTTATTTTTAAAAAGCGTTAGGGGTTATCCAATAACTTCTTTTACTTTTTTACCAATTTCAGCAGGAGAATCAACTACGTGAATTCCGTTTTCTCTCATAATACGTTTTTTAGCTTCTGCTGTATCATCAGCACCACCAACGATAGCACCAGCATGTCCCATTGTTCTACCTTTTGGAGCCGTTTCTCCAGCAATAAATCCAATAACTGGTTTGCGGTTACCATCAGCTTTAATCCATTTAGCAGCATCAGCTTCTAGTTGTCCACCAATTTCACCAATCATGATGATAGCTTCTGTTTCTGGATCGTTCATTAATAATTCAACCGCTTCTTTAGTTGTTGTTCCAATAATTGGATCACCACCAATTCCGATTGCAGTAGTAATTCCCAAACCTTGTTTCACTACTTGGTCAGCTGCTTCATACGTTAAAGTTCCCGATTTAGAAACGATACCTACTTTTCCTTTTTTGAATACAAAACCTGGCATAATACCTACTTTTGCTTCTTCTGGAGTTATAACTCCTGGACAGTTTGGTCCAATTAAACGACAATCTTTTCCTTTAATAAAATCATACGCTTTAATCATATCTGCAACCGGAATACCTTCTGTAATCGTAATAATTACTTTAATTCCAGCATCAGCAGCTTCCATAATAGCATCTGCAGCAAAAGCTGGCGGAACGAAAATGATAGAAGTATCAGCACCAACTTGCTCTACAGCATCTTTAACCGTGTTGAAAACGGGTTTGTCTAAGTGCGTTGAACCACCTTTTCCTGGGGTAACACCACCAACAACATTGGTTCCATATTCAATCATTTGAGAAGCATGAAAAGTTCCTTCGCTTCCTGTAAATCCTTGTACTATTATTTTTGAATTTTTATTAACTAAAACGCTCATGTGTGTGTTTATTTAATTGATTTATTTTTAAGTATTGCAAAAGTAGAAAATAGTAATTAGTAAATAGTGATAAGTGATTAGTTTTTTTGTAAAATTTCTATACATTATTTGGATTACCACTTTGAACTAGAAACTGACAACTGAAAATCAACAACTGAAAACTATATTAAAGTTGGCTCATTTGATAGCCACGATATAGTTTATTGTCTTTTATTTCCCAAATAACCATGAAATGGGCTAAAAGCATTTCTTCTCTTGGATTTTCAATCGTTTTTACATATTGAGAGTAACGAACCGATACTGTACTTCCTTCTTCGATAAGATGAGAAATTCTACATTTCGAACGAACATAGGTTTTTCCTAATTCGCTACTAATCCCGATGAGTTGCTCGTGATTGAGTTTCAAAAAACCTTTGGTACTGTGCCATTCCAAAATAACTTCGGGATGCAAAAACTCATTTACGGTTTGGGCTTCGAGAATTACATCCGATTTGTAAAAATTTTGAACGATTTCTTTTGCACTCATAACCTATTTAATTTTGTTTAGAATATCTGGAATACGTTTTACGTTGGCCAATTGTTTCAATTTCTCACGCGATTCTTCTACAGGTGTTCCAAAATAGCTTTTTCCGCCTTCAATTGATTTGGTCACACCGGTTTGACCAAGAACAACCGCTTTTGCACCAATGGTAATGCCGCTAGTGGTTCCAACTTGTCCCCAAAGTGTCACTTCATCTTCAATGATTACACAACCTGCAATTCCGGTTTGAGAAGCAATCAAACATTTTTTACCAATAACGGTATCATGACCAACATGTACTTGATTATCAATTTTGGTTCCAGCACCAATAGTGGTATCGCCAGTAACGCCTTTGTCAATCGTACACAAAGCGCCGATTCCAACATTGTCTTCAATCACAACTCTTCCACCAGAAAGCAATTGATCAAAACCTTCGGGACGTTTTTTATAATAAAAAGCATCCGCACCAAGAATGGTTCCGGAGTGAATAATGACGTTATTGCCAATAACCGTGTTGTCATAAACAATTACATTGGCATGAAGCAAACAATTATCGCCAATCGTTACATTATTTCCAATAAAACAATTGGGTTGAATTACCGTATTTTTTCCAATAGTAGACGAAGCCGAAACACTAACATTTGCTGCAACAAATGGACGAAAATGCTTAGTCAAAGTATTAAAATCGCGAAACGGATCGTCAGAAATCAATAAAGCTTTGCCTTCTGGACAGGCAACTTCTTTGTTAATCAGTACAATTGTAGCTGCCGATTGCAAGGCTTTATCGTAATATTTTGGATGGTCAACAAAAACAATATCACCTGGAGTAACCACGTGAATTTCGTTCATGCCATGAACCGCAAAATCATCGGCTCCAACATAGTGGCAACCGATGATAGCAGCAATTTCTTTTAAAGTATGTATTCTTGAGAATTTCATATTATAGTTATCAGTCGCAGTCACAGTATTCAGTATCACAAAACTGTGACTGTAAACTGTAACTGTAAACTATTTTATACTCTTTCCATGTATTTTCCAGTAGCAGTATCAATTTTGATTTTATCACCTTCATTGATAAACAACGGAACATTGATTGAAGCACCAGTTTCCACTTTTGCAGGTTTAGTTGCATTAGTAGCTGTGTTTCCTTTTACACCTGGTTCAGCATAAGTAACTTCAAGAACGATAGAAGCTGGCATATCTACTGCAAGAGGCAAATCAGTTTCAGTATTAATTTGAACCATTACATTTGTTCCTTCTTTTAATAAATCTGGAGCATCAAGTACATCTTTATTTAATGTAATTTGCTCGTATGTTTCAGTATTCATGAAATGGAAATCATTTCCTTCAGCATATAAATATTGGAAAGTGTGCGTTTCTACACGAACAACGTCAATTTTATGACCAGCAGAAAACGTATTGTCTAATACTTTTCCGTTAGTTAATGATTTTAATTTTGTTCTAACGAAAGCTGGACCTTTTCCAGGTTTTACGTGAAGGAATTCAATGATTTTATAAATATCATGATTAAATTTAATACATAATCCGTTTCTAATATCTGCTGTAGATGCCATTTGTATGTTTATTTGTTAATTTATTTCTAATTGTATTTTTAGTTTTAAACTTCTAAATTCAAATTTCTGAATTCTAAATTTAATAAGCTCCAGTATATCCTTTCATAATTCCTCGTGAAGAACTACGGATAAATTGTAAAATCTCGTCGCGTTCAGGCGTTGCTTCCATTTCGGCTTCGATAATAGCTAAAGCTTGTGAAGTATTGTAATTTTTTTGATATAGTATTCGGTAGATGTCTTGAACTTCTCTAATTTTTTCGGAAGTAAAACCTCTTCTTCTCAAACCAACTGAATTGATTCCTACATAAGATAAAGGTTCTTTTGCAGCTTTAGTAAACGGCGGGACATCTTTTCTAACCAATGAACCACCCGAAACCATAGCATGATCACCAATGTGAATAAACTGATGAACTGCTGCTAAACCACCAATGATTGCATAGTTTCCAACCACTACGTGTCCAGCCAATGCAACACCATTAACAATAATTGCATTATCGCCAATATGACAATCATGAGCAATATGTGCCGTTGCCATAATCAAACAGTTTTTTCCAATAACGGTTTGCCCAGAAGCAACTGTACCACGATTAATGGTAACACATTCTCTAATGGTAGAATTATCTCCAATGATTGCCAATGAATCTTCGCCACCAAATTTTAAATCCTGTGGAACGGCTGCAATTACTGCACCAGGAAATATGTTGCAATTTTTACCAATTCTTGCACCTTCCATAATGGTAACGTTAGAACCTATCCAAGTTCCTTCGCCAATGACAACATTGTTATGAATAGTAGTAAAAGGATCAATAACTACATTACGTGCAATTTTTGCTCCTGGATGAACGTATGCTAAAGGTTGATTCATGTTATTTTTTAATTTGTTATTTGTTAATTTGGTTAAACGGAATCAAATAACCGAAACACCAAATGATCAAAAATTTATTGTTTTTTTGCAATTTGTGCCATCAATTCGGCTTCAGCAACCAATTTACCATTAGCATAAGCATTGGCTTGCATGTGGCAAATTCCTCTACGAATTGGTGAAATCAAATCACACTTGAATACTAATGTATCGCCAGGCAATACTTTATGTTTGAACTTCACGTTGTCTATTTTCATGAAGTAAGTTAAATAATTTTCAGGATCTGGAACCGAACTTAATATCAAAATTCCTCCAGTTTGTGCCATTGCTTCTACAATTAAAACTCCCGGCATAACTGGCGCACCAGGAAAATGTCCTACGAAGAAATCTTCATTCATAGTGACGTTTTTCAAACCAACCACATGACTATCAGACATTTCTAAAATCTTATCTACCAATAAAAATGGCGGACGATGAGGCAACATTGCCATGATTTTATTCACGTCCATCAATGGTTCTTTGTGTAAATCATACACAGGAATTTGATTGCGTTGCTCTATTTTAATGATTTTTGATAATTTCTTAGCAAATTGAGTGTTTACAAAATGTCCAGGTTTGTTTGCAATAACTTTTCCCTTAATTTTGGTTCCAACCAAAGCCAAATCTCCAACGACATCAAGTAATTTATGACGTGCTGCTTCGTTTGGATAATGCAAAGTAAGATTATCTAAAATTCCGTTTGGTTTAACTGAAATATTTTCTTTACCAAAAGCAACTTTCAAGTTTTCCATTGTTTTTGGCGAAATTTCTTTGTCAACATATACAATAGCGTTATTCAAATCGCCACCTTTGATTAAACCATTATCCAAAAGAGTTTCTAATTCGTGAAGGAAACTAAAAGTTCTACAATCGGCAATTTCAGTTTTAAATTCACCGATATTTTTCATAGTAGCATTTTGAGTACCCAATACTTTTGTACCAAAATCTACCATTGTAGTAACTTGATAATCATCGGCTGGCATCAAAATAATTTCGCTTCCGGTAGTTTCATCAGTAAACGAAATTACTTCTTTTACTACGTAATAATTACGCTCAGCATCTTGTTCAACAATTCCAGCTTTTTCGATTGCTTCAACAAAAAATTTAGACGAACCATCCATAATTGGCGGTTCAGAAGCATTTAATTCAATAATGACATTATCAACATCACAACCAACAAAAGCAGCCAAAACATGCTCTGAAGTTTGAATTTTAACTCCTAATTTTTCTAAGTTTGTACCACGTTGTGTATTGACTACATAATTGGCATCTGCTTCAATAACTGGACTTCCTTCTAAATCAACTCTAACGAAAGTAAAACCATTGTTCACTGGTGCTGGTTTAAAAGTCATTGTAACTTCTGCTCCTGTGTGTAATCCAACTCCGGTTAATGAAATTTCGTTTTGGATGGTTTTTTGTTTAACCATTTTAATCTATTTTTAGTTTAGTTTGTTTTCTTTTTTAAATTTTCTAAATCGGCTACAATTTTAGGTAAATTTCTAAAATGTACGTACGATTTATTCCAATCTCCATAATTAAATGATGGCGAACCTTGTAATGTTTCTCCATCTTTTACACTTTTCCCAACACCTGATTGCGCTTGAATTCGAACATTATCGCCAATAGTAATATGACCAACAATTCCAACTTGTCCACCAATCATACAGTTTTTGCCAATTTTTGTAGAACCTGCAATTCCAGTTTGAGAAGCAATTACGGTATTTTCTCCAATTTCAACATTGTGAGCAATTTGAATTTGATTATCAAGCTTCACTCCTTTTCTAACAATAGTTGAACCTAAGGTTGCTCTGTCAATTGTGGTACATGAACCAACTTCAACATCGTCTTCTAAAATCACATTGCCTATTTGTGGTACTTTGTTATAAGTTCCATCTTCTTGCGGCGCAAAACCAAATCCATCCGAACCAATAATAGTTCCCGAATGAATAACACAACGACTACCAATTACTGATTCAGAATAAATTCTAACACCAGCAAATAAGATGCAATCATCGCCAATCGTTGTATTATCGCCAACAAATGAATTAGGATATATTTTTACATTTTTTCCAATCGTTACATTTTTCCCAATGTAGCAAAAACTCCCTAAATAAAGGTTTTCACCATAAGTTACACCTTCAGAAATAACCGATGGTTGCTCAATTCCCGATTTCATTAATTTCACTTGATTGTAATATTCAAGCAATTTTGAAAACGATTTATAAGCATCATCAACTTTTATTAAAGTAGTAGAAATTTCATTTTCGGGTTCAAATGAATTGTTAACGATAGTAATCGTTGCTTTAGTAGAATATATATAATTGATGTACTTTGGATTAGCTAAAAATGTTAGCGAACCTTCGGTACCTTCTTCTATTTTGGATAGTTTGAAAACTTCTGCATTAGGATTGCCTATTACTTCGCCTTCTAAAATTCCTGCTATTTGCGCTGCTGTAAATTTCATCGCTACAAAAGTATAAAAAAATAGATTTTAATGTTAATTTTCGATAAGTTGTTTTGGAAAACATACAAAATACTTGGTCACAGGTTTGGACAAAGCTTTTAGGTTCAATTGGTCCGAAGCTTCGACTACATCTTCAATTGTTTTGTCTTTTTTCAATATTCTTATAGGTTCAGCTTCTTTGTTGTAGGCTTGATTTTTAATTTTTCCTTTAAAAATAAAATACTCTGCTTCTTGATTACTTATATTGTTTTGTTGCGAAAAAGTAGCAATATATTGAGTTAAAACTTCTTTTGGAAATTTATCGCTACTCAGTTTTATTTTAGGTAAATCACGATTGATAATCATTTTACTCAAACTACTTAAGATAAAATCGTCATGATATTGCCAAGTTTTTAAAGCTGAAACAATATCAAAGTCATCAAGTTGAGCAAACGTATTCAAATCATTAGTCGTAAAACTTTCCATTGTGATTTGATTTTCCATGAAAAACTTAAACGGTTTGCTGCATTCTACCGCAATTCCTTTGTGCAATAATTCTTTTGCTCGCTTTAAAGTTTTAGTCAATGTAAGTTCAGCTACTAAGCTAGTTTTGTGTAAATAAGCTTGCCAATACATTAATCTTCTTGCCATCAGAAATTTTTCGATTGAATAAATTCCTTTTTCTTCCATAACCAATATATCATCAACTACATTCAGCATTTGAATTAATCGATCAGAATTGATATTTCCTTCGGCTACGCCAGAATAAAAACTATCGCGTTTCAAGTAATCCATTCTATCCATATCCAACTGACTTGAAACCAGTTGAAGCATAAATTTTCGATGATATTCGCCTTTAAAAACTTGAATAGCTAAACTTAATTCACCACTAAATTCAGTATTTAATTGTTCCATAAAAAGCAACGAAATTTCCTCATGATGAACCGCTACAATACTATGTTCCATAGCGTGAGAAAACGGACCATGACCAATATCGTGCAATAAAATAGCTATTAGAAGTGCATTTTCTTCTTCTTTAGAGATTGCAACACTTTTAAATCGAAGTACTTCTATTGCTTTTTGCATCATATGCATCGCGCCAAGCGCATGATGAAAACGGGTATGATGTGCGCCAGGATAAACCAAATACGACAAACCCATTTGAGAAATTCTACGAAGTCGCTGAAAATAAGAATGTTGAATTAAATCGTAAATAAGTGTATTTGGAATGGTTATAAAACCATAAATTGGATCGTTGAATATTTTTAACTTATTGGTTTGGCTCACTTTGTAAATTTTAATTAGACCAATTGTTTAAAATACTGAAGTAGTATTTTATCATTGTCTTTTGTTGGTGTAAAAACTTCTAATATTGCTGGTTTTTCGTTGTTTTCAAAAAATGATTTTAAATTTTCTTTCAAATTTTCCGAATCACTAGCAACGTAATAATCAAATTGGAACATTTTTGCCAAATGTTCTGCAGTTAAGCAATGAGAAGTTTCAAAAAAGGTATTGAAGACTTGATTTTCTTGATGACCTGGAAGAATTCTAAAAATTCCGCCACCGCCATTATTAATTACAATTATTTTAAAATCTTTAGGAATATAATCATTCCAAAGCGCATTACTGTCATATAAAAAACTAACATCACCTGTAATCAACAAAGTGGGTTTTTCGCTAGCAATTGCACTACCAATAGCTGTTGAAGTACTACCATCAATACCGCTTGTTCCTCGATTACAAGCTACGTCTATTGACGCAGCAATCTTAAACAACTGTGCATATCGAATTGAAGAACTATTGCTAAAATGCAGATTTAAGTTATTTGGTATTTTTTTAAAAATAATTTCAAAAGCTTTTAAATCTGAAAAAGGTATTGATTTTAAGTAACTTTTATGGTTTATTTTTCTGTCAGCAAAGACAGAGGCGATTTTGCTTTTATAATCACTTTCAACTGTTTTTACATAAGGCAAAAACTGAGTAAAAAACTGATTGGGAGAAACATGGAAATGCTTTGTCAAAATTCCAAAAGTATCATAAGCTCTAAGTTCATCAATGTGCCAATGATGTTTTGGCTTGTATTTTCTCAAAAAAGTTTTTATTCGTTTTGATACAATCATTCCACCAAAAGTGATAAGGATTCTTGGCTGAAGCATCAATGAGTCTTTGGCACTAAATGGAGTAATTAATGTATCTATTTTGTTTATAAAACTGGAATGATGCAAATTTGAAGTAGATTCTGTCATTACCACTACAGATGGAAAACTCGCTAACATGTCAATCCATCGCTTTTCAACGGAATTAGGAGGCAATTCTCCTACTAGTACCAATATTTTTTTACTATGATTCCAAAGAGTTGAAAAAGCAATAATATCATCAATGGTAACCATTCTGTATAGTTTAAAAAGACTTGTGATATTAAAATCTACAGAGCGTTTTTTTACGGTTTCATACAAAGGTTCCTCAAAAGGCACATTGATATGAGTTGGACCTTTTTTCCCTATGGCAACATTAATAGCTTCATTAATAAATACATCATTTTCTTCTGAAACTTCAGCCGTAAGATTAGCATTGTATAGTGAATGATTGGTAAACACATTTTCTTGACGAATGGTTTGTCCATCGCCAATGTCAATTTTTTCTTTTGGCCTATCTGCAGAAATGACTATCAACGGAATCTGACTATAATAAGCTTCGGCAAAAGCTGGATAAAAATTTAGTAATGCTGAACCCGAAGTACAAACAACAGCAACAGGTTTCTGTTTTTGTTTTGCTAAACCCAATGCAAAAAATGCAGCACAACGCTCGTCTGCAATACTGTAACATTTAAAATTTGGATTATTAACAAAACCAATTGTTAAAGGCGCATTTCTTGAACCCGGACAAATAATGATATCTAATACACCTTTAACATTACAAATTTCAATAATGCTTTGCGCTAAAGGTATTTTTGGGTAAATCATTTTAAAAAATTTGTTCAAACAAATATACAAACAAATCAGCTTAGTTTAGATTTTTTTGAGGTCAAAACTACCAAAATACTCGATGAAATTAACAAAACAAACTTCAATCCTTTTTTATACTTTTGAAAAATGGAAATTAAACTTAGAAACTACACTGAAAATGATGCCGAGGCAATTGTTGCCATCATCAATCATGTGATTTTAAACTCAACGGCTTTATACGATTATAATCCTCGAAGTACAGCGTTACAAATTAAAATTTTTGAAGAAAAATTAATAAAAGGATTTCCTATTATTGTAGCAACACTGGATGAAAAAGTAGTAGGATTTGGTTATTACTCTGAATTCCGTTTTCGAGATGCTTATCGATTTACGGTTGAACATTCGGTCTATGTTGACCATAATTTCCATGGAAAAGGCATTGGAAAATTAATTATGAATGAGCTTATCCTTTTGGCAAAACAACAAAAACTTCACACTATGATTGGTGTTGTTGATGCTGAAAACGAAAGCAGCATTGCTTTTCACGAGCAATTTGGATTTACAAAAGTAGCAATACTAAAAGAAACAGGTTATAAATTTGACCGCTGGCTACATTCTGTATTAATGCAAAAGTTTTTAGAATAATTATATCAATTCAATACCGTTTTCTTCTAAAATACTCAGTAAATAATCACTTTGCTTTACATCATACTTCTCTACTCCACTTTGATACCATTTTTGGATAACATCAATTTGATAAGCAGTATATCCATCAGAATTGATATTCATACCAAGCATTCCAGCTAAAAGAAAATCTTCTAGTATTTTGTTGGTAACTATTAATTTTGGAATTCCGTGAAGTATTTTTCCATTCATACTTTCATATTCATCTCTACCTTGTTTAAAGCCTAAGATAAATCCCTGACTTTGATTTGGATCAAAATCAACATACGGATTAAATCCTCTAGCATATCCAAACAGATATTCTTGTCTATATACTGGGTTAAAAATATTATTCATTTGTATGATAGTGGTGTTAAATAATTTTTATCAAAACTATAAACAATGGTTATTATAAAAATGAATAATCGTTGAATGCATTAAAAAAATCTATTAATCACGAAGCTACTGGAGTTAATCGATGTTTACTTCCGATGAAATGCGAATTGGTTCCAAAAAAAAGTCCCGAAAAATTTCGGGACTTTTTACTTTATTGTAAACTGGCTAAACTTTGCTCTATAGTGGCAATCTTTGCTAAAGCATCGGCTTCTTTCTTTCTTTCGTTAGCAATAATTTCGGGTTTGGCATTGGCAACAAATTTTTCGTTGGACAATTTAACCTGAACTGATTTTAAGAAACCTTGTGTGTAAACTAATTCTTCGGTTAACTTAGCAATTTCAGCAGCAATATCAATATTACCAGAAACTGGAATAAAATATTCATTCGATTTTACTCTATAAGTCAATGCGCCATCAATTTTTTCTGAAATATATTCCAATGAAACAATGTTTCCAAGTTTGGTAATCACGCTATCAAAATAAGTTGACATATTTTCGTTGTTAACCACTTTTAAATCTATCGCCTCTTTCATAGCGATGTTCTTTTCTTTTCGAATGGTACGAACGCCAGCAATAACTTCGGCAGCAAAATCAAAATCAGCAATTAATTTTTCGTCAAATGATTTCAAAACTGGATATTCTGCAATAATTAAGGCTTGATCAGGAGTTCTTTCAGTGATGTGTTGCCAAATTTCCTCCGTTAAAAACGGCATAAACGGATGCAATAATTTCAAATTAGCTTCAAGCATTTCAATCGCTTTGTCAAATGTAGCTCGGTCAATAGGTTGCTGGTAAGCTGGTTTTATCATTTCTAAAAACCACGAACAGAAATCGTCCCAAACTAATTTATAAATTCCCATCAATGCATCAGACAAACGATATTTTTCGAAATTTTCTTCAATTTCAACTAAGGTTTGCTGTAACTTGGCTTCATACCATTCGATGGCAACTTTAGAACTTTCTGGTTGTGGAATATCGGCAACTTCCCAACCTTTTATCAATCGGAAGGCATTCCAAATTTTATTAGCAAAAGCTTTACCATTATTGCATAATTCTTCATCAAACATAATGTCATTTCCTGCCGAAGCGCTTAATAACAATCCAACACGAACTCCATCTGCACCAAATTTTTCAATCAATTCCAAAGGTTCAGGCGAATTTCCTAATGATTTAGACATTTTACGACGTTGCTTATCGCGAACCAAACCTGTTAAATATACGTTGGTAAATGGTTTTTCGCCTGCATATTCATATCCTGCGATAATCATTCGAGCAACCCAAAAGAATAAAATATCCGGTCCAGTTACTAAATCATTGGTTGGATAATAATATTTGAAATCTTCGTTTTCTGGTTCAAGAATTCCTCCAAAAACTGCCATTGGCCATAACCATGATGAAAACCAAGTGTCAAGAGCATCAGCATCTTGCGTTAAGTCGGAAATTTGTAGTTGGGAGTTTGAAGTTTTCTCTCTTGCTAGTTTTAAAGCATCTTCAATGTTTTCAGCTACTACAAAATCTTCTTTTCCATCACCATAATAATAGGCAGGAATTTGTTGTCCCCACCAAAGTTGGCGCGAAATATTCCAATCACGGATGTTTTCTAACCAATGACGATACGTATTATTAAAACGACTTGGATATAATTTAATTTCTTCCGTTTCTAAAACGGCTTTGATGGCTGGTTTTACCAATTCTTCCATGCTTAAAAACCATTGATCAGAAAGTCTTGGTTCGATTACGGCTTTGGTTCTTTCAGAAGTTCCAACTTTATTAAGATGTGTTTCTGTTTTTGATAAAGCGCCAATAGTTTCTAATTCTTTGGCAATTTCTTCACGAACTACAAAACGGTCTTTTCCTTGATAATGTAATCCAAATGAATTTAACGTGGCATCTTCATTGAAAATATCGATGATTTCAAGATTGTGTTTATCGCCAAGTGTTTTATCGTTTACATCATGTGCTGGCGTAACTTTTAGACAACCGGTTCCAAATTCTACATCTACATATTCGTCTTCAATAATTGGGATAACTCTATTGCAAACAGGAACGATGGCTTTTTTTCCTTTTAAATGAGAAAAACGTTCGTCGTTTGGGTTAATACAAATTGCCGTATCGCCAAAAATGGTTTCAGGACGCGTTGTAGCTACAGTCAAGAAATCTTCAGAACCTTCAATTTTATAGTTGATGAAATAGAGTTTTCCTTGTCTTTCTTCAAAGATTACTTCTTCGTCTGATAATGTTGTTTTTGCTTCTGGATCCCAATTTACCATTCGGTAACCGCGATATATATATCCTTTGTTGTATAAATCTACGAATGATTTTATAACAGAAGCTGACATGTCTGCGTCCATCGTGAACTTAGTTCTATCCCAATCGCATGAACATCCTAATTGTTTTAATTGTTCTAGAATTGTTCCGCCGTATTTATCAGTCCAATCGTAAGCATGTTTTAGAAATTCTTCACGAGTTAAATCACTTTTGTTAATTCCTTCCGATTTTAGTTTAGCAACAACTTTGGCTTCGGTTGCGATGGATGCGTGATCGGTTCCTGGAACCCAACAGGCGTTGAAACCTTTTAATCGTGCACGGCGAATTAATACGTCTTGAATGGTGTTGTTCAACATATGTCCCATGTGCAGCACTCCAGTTACGTTTGGCGGTGGAATGGTTATAGTGTATGGTTTTCTATGGTCTGGTTTTGAATGAAAATAGTTGTTTTTCATCCAGTAGTCGTACCATTTTTTTTCTACGGCTGCGGCATTAAATTGTGCTGGTATCATATTTTTATTTTATATCTGATTTAGATATTTTATTTTTTAAGTTTTACTTTAGATTACAAAAATTCGATTAGTTTCCTTTTTAGCCCTGATGGAAGCGAGCTACCGTGTAGCGCGAACAGCAGGAATAAGGATTATAGATACAAACCGTAGACTCGCTCATGATGATTGAACGAAGGAGTTTGTTTATAAATCTGTATGAATTTGTTTTGGTACACTTTTTGTAATTTGATTTGCAAAAGTAGTTAATCTGTACTTTAGAAAAAATTAAGAATTAAATTTTTGTGTATTAATTTAAACGAAGTATTTTTACAAAACCAAATATTAAAATTTTTAACCTATGAAAAAATATTTACTTTTAGTTTTAGTTATCTTTAGTAGTGCTGTTTTTGCACAAAGTGGTGCAAAAATTGAGTTTAAAGATAAAGACAACACTATTGATTATGGTACTGTAAATAAGGAAGATGACAATGGTTTACGGGCTTTTGTATTTACAAATACTGGAGATGCGCCGTTGATTATTAAGGATGCAAAGAGTACATGTGGTTGTACGGTTCCAAGTTTTCCAAAAGAACCAATTGCTCCAGGTCAATCAGGAAAAATTGAGGTAAAATACAATATGAATACTGGTCCGATTAGAAAAACAATTACAATTGAAACGAATGCGATAAACTATGACGAAGGACGAGTTGCTTTGAAAATTAAAGGCGAAGTGATTGTTAAACCCGTTGTAAATTTGCTAGAAAAGAAATCAAATAGCCCTATGATGCAATAAAAAGTAGAAGCTCCGAAAATTTTCGGAGCTTTTTTTATAATATCTTTTTGAGCTGAAATTTAATTTTGAGTGGTTTTTTGTTTCGCTCTATTTCGAGTGTAATGGTTTTTCCTTCTTCGGATTTTAGCAACTTATTTATTTTCTCGATGGTCATTCGTTGCATGTTTTGGTTATCGATTACGGTTATTTTGTCTCCTATTTTTAGTCCAGCTTTTTCGGCAGGTGAATTTGGTCGTATGTTAGATACTTTAAAAATGGGTTTTAAATAGAACCTTACTTTTAGTCGGTTTTCAAATCCGCTATCGGTATAAACTTTTATTCCATTGGTTTTTTCTTCTATCGTTTCGTTGTACCATTCTAATCCATTATGTTGCACTTCAATTCCACTCATGTTGTATTCAAAAGGTTCCTCAATTCTTGCATTGGGTTTAGTATAGATGGCATTGTTTTTGTAATCAAAAAAAACAGTATATCGGGAAATAATTTCACCACCTATCGAACCTACTCTATTTTCAACAAAATTGACACTTTTTAAAGAAACCGAATCTGGATAGGTTGCAATGGGTTCGTTGATAGTAATGCCTCCAAATTCTAAAGCCGATAATCGACCGCGCTTTCCATAGATACTTCCGCTGAATCCTCTTCCTAGATAATCGTCTATTACTTGGTTTGGATAAATTATTTCGCTGTTTTTAACTTTAAACAACCAAAGTGCATCGCTATTGCCTGTATCGATTAGTAATTTTGACTTTTGTTTTAGTTTGCCTTTTGTAATGTTTAAATGCACATAGGGTTTGTTCAACTCAAGTGAAATACTGTCTTTATGGTAACTTTTTAGTTGATTTCTACTTTTTTTATCTTCATTGGAATAAATAATAATCTTCTTTTTTCTATAATCAATTTTTATCAAATGGTCTTTAAAAAAATTGTATCCTAAAATTCCATTCACGGGAATTCCAACCTGAGAAGAAAAATTAATTTCTTGATCGAGAATGATATAAACCGTATGATGCTTGTCTAAAAAACTTTTTACACTCATAACATTGTTAGAAGATTTATATGCGTCAATAGCCTCTTCTTTTCCGAGTCCTTTTAGTTTTACGGTTTCAACTTCGTTAAATTTTATATCGTTAGTCTCGTCTAAACTAAATAAAACGGTTTCGTCAACTCCAGTATCCAATAAAAAAGTCAATTCTTCACCATTCAAATTAACAGGAACAAATACTAAATTGTTTATTAATTGAAAGGGAATGCTAATCTTCTTTTTGTTGGTTGTAAACTTAAATTCCGATTGTGCTTGTGTCGAAATTGTAATAAAAAGAAAAAAAACTAATAATGATTTAAACATTAGCAATGATTTTTGCTAATTTAATAAAAATATGGTTTCTAATTTTAAAAATTAAGCTTTTATAAAGTCCTAATTAATTGGTTTCAAAAAAAAATTATCGCAATTTTGCACAACTAAATTTTTAACATCATGCCTAAAATTTCAACCAAAGGTCAGCAAATGCCTGAATCTCCTATTCGAAAATTAGTTCCTTATGCTGAAGGTGCAAAAAAGAAAGGACACAAAGTATACCACCTAAACATTGGTCAACCTGACATAAAAACACCCGAAGTTGCACTAAACGCTATCAAAAACAACGCTATTGAAATATTAGAATATAGCCATTCGGCAGGTTTTGAAAGCTATAGAACCAAACTTTCTAATTATTATAAAAACCACGGATTACCTATCAATACTGAAGATATTATCATTACAACTGGTGGTTCGGAAGCATTACTTTTTGCAATGGGTAGCACAATGGATAATGGCGATGAAATTATTATTCCGGAACCTTTTTATGCAAATTACAACGGCTTTTCTACAGCTTCTGGCGTAAATGTTGTTCCAGTAATTTCTACTATTGATGAAGGCTTTGCTTTGCCTCCAATTTCGGCTTTTGAAAAATTAATTACGCCAAAAACTAAAGCTATCTTAATTTGTAATCCAGGAAACCCAACAGGTTATCTATATTCAAAAGAAGAAATTTTACAACTAGCCGAAATTGTAAAAAAACACGATTTATTCTTAATTGCAGATGAAGTGTATCGCGAATTTATTTATGATGGCGATGAGCATTTCTCTGTTATGAACGTTCCTGGAATTGAACAAAATGCAATTATGATTGATTCAGTTTCAAAAAGATACAGCATGTGCGGAGCAAGAATTGGTTGTATTGTGTCAAAAAACAAAGAAGTAATGGCTACGGCTATGAAATTTGCTCAAGCTAGACTAAGTCCGCCAACTTATGCTCAAATTGCTAGTGAAGCAGCATTAGATACTCCACAAAGTTATTTTGATGATGTTATCAATGAATATAAAGAAAGACGTGACACACTTATTTCTGAATTAAACAAAATCGACGGTGTAAAAGTAGCCACTCCAAAAGGTGCTTTTTATTGTATTGCTAAATTGCCAGTTAAAAGTGCAGATGATTTTGCCAAATGGTTATTAGATTCTTATGACAACAATGGCGAAACCGTAATGGTTGCTCCTGCGGCTGGATTTTATTCTACGCCAAATGTTGGTTTAGACGAAATCAGAATTGCATATGTCTTGAAGAAAGAAGACTTAGTTCGCTCAGTTGAAATCTTGAAAGATGCGCTGACCAAATACAATAAATAGTTTTTAAAAACTTAATTACATAAACCACTCCAACGAGTGGTTTTTTTATACAATCAATTTAGCACCAAATAAG
>NZ_JACTAC010000071.1 GCF_014486675.1 Flavobacterium macrobrachii | reverse complement strand
AGCTAGCGCTACCAAAACGTCAGGTCCAACTTTTAGATCATACAACTCTTCAACTTCTCCAGTTAGATATTTCCCTAACATGTCTAGAGTATTAGCAGGTGCAACCACTACTCAAGGAACAGAGATTGTAGTAGAAGCTCTTCCATCGGTAGCTAGAACCATGAATTTTAGATTAACCGTTCGCGACAACAAATTAGGTGGCGCAGCTAATAAATCTGACGATATGGTAGTAACAGTTAATGGAACCGCTGGTCCATTCTCAGTTACAGCGCCAAATACTGCCGTGTCTTATGTAGGCGGCAGCTCTCAAACCATCACTTGGAACGTAGCAGGAACAACAGCTAATGGTGTTAACTGTGCTAACGTTGATATTCTTATTTCAACGGATGGCGGAACTACTTGGTCAACCCTTTTAGCAGCAACACCTAACGATGGCTCTCAAGCAGTAACGATTCCTAATACCGCTGGAACAACAAATAGAATTATGGTAAAAGGAACAAACCACATCTTCTTTGATGTTTCAAACGCTAACTTTACTATTACTTCTGGCTCAACAGATACTGTAGCGCCTACAGCACCTACTTTGAGCGCATCAGGAACAACCCAAACCAGCACTAACCTTTCTTGGACTGGTGCTACTGATAACGTAGCGGTAACAGGGTACGATGTTTACAGAAACGGAGCTTTATTAGGTTCAACAGCTGCTACAACTTTTGCAGTAACTGGTCTTACAGCTTCAACTACTTATTCCTTTACAGTTAGAGCAAAAGACGCTGCAGGAAACACCTCTGTTGATAGCAACACCGTTAGTGTAACTACAACTGCACCAGTTGCAGATACCACAGCGCCAACTGCACCAACTTTAACAGCTAGCGGTACAACAACCACTGCTACTAACCTTTCTTGGTCTGGCGCAACAGATAACGTGGCAGTAACAGGGTACGATGTTTACAGAAACGGAACTTTACTAGGTTCAACTACTACCACAACCTATGCTGTAACAGGCTTAACAGCTTCAACTACCTATACTTTCAATGTTAGAGCAAAAGATGCTGCGGGTAACATTTCTGTAAATAGTAATACTGTTAGTGTAACCACTTTAGCTACGCCAACCGTTACTTACTGTGCTTCAAAAGGAAACAGCACTGCCGACGAGTACATCAATAGAGTACAACTTGGTACTATCAATAACCTATCAGGTAACAACTCAGGGTATGGAAACTTCACAGCCATTTCAACTAATCTTGTTCGTGGAACTAGCAATACTATAACCATTACACCAGCTTGGACAGGTTCAGCGTTTAGCGAAGCTTACAGAGTTTGGATTGACTACAACCAAGACGGTGATTTTGCAGATAGTGGCGAACAAGTATTCAACAGAAACAGAACAACAGCTACACCTATCTCAGGCAGCTTTACCGTTCCAGCATCAGCACTAGTAGGACAAACTAGAATGAGAGTTTCTATGAAATACAATGCTTCCCCTACATCTTGTGAAACATTCTCTTATGGCGAAGTAGAAGACTATACAGTAAACATTGTTACATCAGCTCGTGTTGACGAAGAAGAAATCGCTGCATCAAAACTAGATTTCAATCTATACCCTAACCCTGTAAAAGGAGATATCCTTAACGTTGCCAACCTTAACCAAGCAGCAACCTATAAGATATTCAACATCATGGGGCAACAAGTAAGCCAAGGTAAAATAACCGAAAACAACATACAAGTAAGTGAATTAAAATCGGGTGCCTATTTAATTGAAATCACTTCAGACAATCAAACCGTAACAAAACGTTTTATTAAACAATAATAAAACCACTTTTATACAAAAAGCAAAAACCCATTTCAATAGAAATGGGTTTTTTTATATCCTCAAATACCTACCGCTTCAAAACCCTTTTAACAACCACACCACCATCAACACCTGCCATCTTTATAAAATAAACCCCAGCCGATAAACCACTCAAATCAACGCTTAGCTCACCATCAACACAGTCAAAAGGCTTCACCACCTCTTGACCCAATCCATTTACAACCCAAGCTCTACTTATCTTTCCAGCTCCACTGCTAAAATATACTTTACCACTACTCGGGTTAGGATATACTACAAACGATTCGTTGTTAAATTCGTTAACTCCCAGAGGACAACTCGAGTCTATGGTCACGTTTTGAGTAACCTCACAACCTGACAAAAAACTTTGCAAAGACTGAACTTCATTATCATCTGCACATATATAATTTAAACTAGGAAGATTGTTCCAGCATTGATTATACAATGTTCCTGCTCCAAATAAGTTAGTTATACCATTTTTTATAATAATTGAATTTAAATTTGGATTATTTCTGCAACCCAAATCAAAAAATTGTGGATTAGCTCCAAAATCTAAAACACTCAACAGGTTGTTTCCACAATAAACACGCTGTAATGCAGGATTGTTAGAAAAATCAATCGAGGAAATTTGATTTCCTTCACATAACAGCATTTTTAATTGAGTTTGCTCACTAATGTCTAAACTGTTAAGTTGATTGTTTTGACATGATATTTCTTCTAATTGTGTTAAACCTGAAAGGTCCAGCGAGGCTAGTTGATTATTTCTGCATTGAAGTATTTTAAGTGACGTTAGTTGCGAAATATTTATTGATGTTAGATTACTATGAAATGCGCAATCTAAACGTTCTAGATTGATAAAATATTCAATCCCTGTTAAATTGCTTATATTGTTACCAGTTATAAATAACTTTACAACACTTTCAGCTTCTGAAATTTCTATTTCACCATTGCCGTTAGCGTCTATTACACCAGAGACACAGTTATCCATCGAGCTTCCAATACAAGCATTGCCATTAGAAACATTAGCGGCTAATAACCTTGCTTTAAAATTGGGATCAGGAAAATCTATTATTTGTGAATAACAAATAAAAGTGTTTATAAAAAATAACAGGAAACTTATATTTTTCAAACTTATTTTTTTACCAGTTTTTTGTTTATAATTGAGTCCCCAATTTTAACGCGAAGCAAATAAATTCCAGCAGGATAATTTTCAAGATTTATTTCGGTTGTACTTAAGTTGTTTGAACTCTCTTTCTCTACTATTAATTTGCCTAATACATCATAAACGGAATAAGTAATTTTTTCAGAAAGAGTTTCGTTAAAAGTTAATTGAAATATACCATTACCTGGATTGGGATGTACTACAAACGATTCGTGATTAAACTCTTTAACTCCCAAAGGACAATCTGAATCTATGATAATGGATTGTGTTACTCCACAACCTGTTAAAAAACTTTGTAGAGCAGGGATTTCATTGTCATCAGCACAGATATAGTTCAAATTGGGAAGATTGTTCCAACATTCGTTGTAATATGTTCCGGTGCCAAATACATGTGTCGTCCCATTTTTTATTTTTATGGTGGTTAAGTTTGGATTATTCCTGCAACCCAAGTCAAAAAACGCAGGATTATTGCTAAAATCTAAACTTGATATTAAATTTCCTCCACAGTAAACACGTTCTAATAATGGATTATTTGAAAAATCTAAAGAACTGATGTAGTTGTTTGAAATTATCAGTATTTCTAATTCTGGTTGATGGCTAATATTTAATAATGTAAGTAAATTATTGCTACAACTTAAATTTTTTAATTGTGTCAGGTTAGATAAATCTAATGAAGTAATTTGGTTGTTTCTACATTGAAGCCAATTTAATGATGTTAATGATGATAAATTTATTGTTGTTAAATTGTTAAAAATACATTCTAAACGTTTCAAATTAGTAAAATATTCAATTCCTGTTAAATCACTGATATTACTACTTGATAAAAAGAGTATGACAACAGCTTCTGCTTCTGAAGTTTCAATTTCGCCATTATTGTTAGTATCTATTACACCAGGTATACAATCATTCATTGAACTTCCAATACAGGCGTAGCCATTTAAAGTATTTGCCGCTAATAATCTTGCTTTAAAATTGGAGTCAGGGAAATTTATTATTTGTGAATAACAAACAACAGTACTAATTAAAACTAATGGTAAAATTATCTTTTTCATGTTTTTATTAGTTTTTTCTTTATCAAAGTATTACCTGTTTTAATATGAAGTAGATACATACCTTGAGGATAATTTTGCAAATTTACAAAAGAACTTTTAACTCCCTTTTTTATCAAGTTTTTAAACAATTGTTTCCCTACGATATCATATACTTCATAGTTTAAATCTTCAGGAATTTCATTCTCAAAAATCAATTCAAACTCTCCATTACTTGGATTTGGAGCTATTACAAGCATATTTATATCATACTTACCTGTTTGATTACCCATTCTACTGCCAAAATAACATGGATTGCCGGGAATAGGTGCCATGGTAGGGTCACACTGGTAAATCACAACATAACCAGTACTGCAATTGTTTGGAAAATCGTTATCACAAATCAAATACTCTAATTCATAAACACCTATCGGAGCATCTGTATTTATGAGAATTTCTCCTGTAGAAGTATTTATCGAATAATAACCATTGCTTGGTGATATTTGAGTAATTGCCACATCATTAATAAGTACAGGTATAGGATCAAAACAATCCCATTTAATATCATTGCTTAAAATATTAATACTTGTTATTGTACTACTACCGTTATTCAAAAATGTCATGGTATCAGGAACTGTTAGTAAAGTATTACTAACTGTAATTTCACATATTATATCTTCAGATTCATATCCACTAGTTGTCGAAACTATTTTGTAAACAAACGAAAAATGATCGATCAGATTACCCTGAAAATTTAGTGTTGGATTAATTGAAAAAGTGCCATCTGGGTTGATGGTCGGAGTTATATTTGATAGTGGGCTGTTTTGTAATTGGATTATAGCATTTGTTGAGTTTGCATCTATTCCTGCTACAGTTCCTAAATCAAAAAGCGATGAAAATACAGCAAAACTGCTTGTACTATCATATCCTGATGGATTAAAACAAAATTGAAAATGTAACTTCCCTGGATGTGTAACATAATTGTTAGCTTTAGTTATTATAACACTTGATAAATTACTAACTCCACAACTTGTAGTAATAGTGTAGAAAAAAGTATATACTCCATCAGGAGTATCAGGATCTATTGTAAATGTTCCATCTAAATTAATTGTAATACCCCCACTAGTAAAAACAGGCAAAGGATTTTCAAGCGATATACTATATTCAACTATATCAGGTACAGTACTAATAGTATTTCCATTAAAAGTGTCATTCATCAAAACAGATGGTGTAATCAAACTGCTTCCAGAAAATATTGTAAAAGCATCATTATTGGTAACAAATGAATCAGTTGGTAAAATATAAACAGGAAAACTTATCAAACTTGAACATTGCCCTGAATCTGGAGTGAAAGAATAAGTATTACTAACAAATGTATCTATTGCAGGAGGATTCCATACACCCGTAATTCCATTAGCTGAGATATTTGTTAGTACTGGAGCAACACCGTTTTCACATAAAGTTAAATTAGACAAATAATCAAAATCAGTAACTATACCACTGGAAACTACCGTAATATCATCTGATATTGTAATTAGGTCACCTATATCATTTGTAAAGGAGTAATTAATAATATAAGTTCCTGACACCACTGATGCTGCGTTAAATGAATAAATTCCTGAATTAAAACCAACACCTATTCCTGTAAATTCACCATTGGAAGGAGTAATTGACAAATAATCAGATAAATTTATAATATTAGCCGTATTACAAATCGTGTCAGGCAAATCTAACACTATGTTATCAACAGCAACTAAACGAACATTGTCCAAATAATAATATGAGCTTCCAAGATTTGACGGTTGACCGTTGTAGTTAGAATAAGGACAGTTTGGCATATAAGTTGGTGAATTGGCTTGAGATATTTGATTTTGAATAGTTCCTAAATAAATGTATTCTTCACCTCCACTTGCAGTGAAATCAAAAACAAGAGTCTCCCATCCATCTGTAATTGTTGAAGTAACATTACTACTAAACAACATTTGAGGGTTATTAATTGGTAATAACGGGTTAGGGGTTAACTGGGTAGTAGATAAATATGCCTGCAATGATTTACTAGAAGAAGAAACTCCCTCTGCTAATGACACATTGAAACTCAATTGATAGTTGACTCCTGATACAAGAGGAGATGATAATTTTGTAAACAAAATTTCACCCCCAACATGATTTCCATATATCCCAGCGTAAGCGTTACCTTGATTATTATTACAACTTTGAACACCAAAAAAATTACAAGGTATAGATACACTAAAAGTAGGAGCGGCAATATGATAATAATCAGGCGTTGCTCCCAATATTGGATACCATCCACAGGCTTTTATTATTTGACCTAAATCATTTGGCAGTGAATTAAATTGCTCAAAATTACCATTTGTAATTAAATTATAATCACCTGTTGCGCAGTTAGTTTGTGTAAAATCTATCATACCTACATTTAAAGTTTCTACTATATTAAAACTTTGAGAATTGATTTGAGGCAAATAAGACGAACTAGCTGTTAGAAAGAAATCTGATCCTATAATAAAAGGGTTTAAATTATTAATATTAAATATAGCAACTCCTTCAATTGCTGTAACATTAACGGGTGGAAACAAAAATTCTGCTGATGTTAGATTTATTGAACTAGTAAAATCTAAATCAAGATTTTCTAAACTATCAACTGCTGAAACTTCTGGAGATGGATTCATTTTTATACTTGTTCCTCCAAAAATACTATCAGGTGGCTGCTGACTAAACTCCAATTTACTCGCTATAACCTCAATTCTATTAATATCACCAGTAATTGAAGAACTAGCTCCACCAGCATTTGCTATTGAAAATTTCGAACCTGTTGAACTAGCTGTTGCCGAAGATACTGTAAATTGTACCTGTTCATTATCAGTCACTACTTCATTAAAAGTAACCCTTAAATTAATTGCCAATTGGTCATTATCGGCAGCTATTATATTGGTTAATCCCGTAAAAGTAATCGTTGAAGCTCCGTTTACAGGAACGGTAACACCACGTGGCGAATTACCAACAAACAAACGTGCTGATCGAATGTTAGTGCTATTTGTGACATTAAAAGTAATTTCAGTTAATTCAGTAACTAAGCTATCATTGTCATTCAATGAAACACCACCGTCACGCAAATAAAACCCCATTACACCAACACTGTTAGTTGTACTTGTTATAACATCCGCTTGATAGTTTAAATAATTTATATTTGTATTACTACTAGTAGAAGAACTTGGGTTAAAAACAATATCACTTGATGAACTTGGAGTATCAATTGGTGTTCCGTTTGCAGTTAACAAAACATCATCAATACGTATAGCTTTATTTCCTGTTTTTACAAATCGTATTTTAAGACCGTTAATACGTGCTTCAAGTGGTAGTGTTAAAACTTTTGACAAATACCATTTTGCTGAAGCACTGGCAGATTCGTTAAATAAATCGGTTTCACTATTAGCCAATACTACCCATGCACTACCATTCCAATAATCAACAGAAAATAAAGCATGTGAAGTAGAACTTTCTTTTCTATAACCAAATTGTAACGACAAAGAAGTATAACTTGAAGCGTTAATTCCTTCAATTGAAAAACCATAAGCTCCTACTGTTGAAGAAAAGAAGATATTTCCTCCACTAGACGCTCCACTATAACCAGTTGACGCATTTGTTATTCTTACATCAGCAGAATTACTTTGTTCTCCATTTGAGTAACTTAACGAAGTAGTATTCTCAAAAACATTACCAGTTATATTTGTAGTTGATGTTGGACTACCCATGTTTTCTTGAAATAGAGTTTGTGACCAAGAACAATGAAAACAAGTTAAAATAAATAAGATTTGATAAAATGTACTTTTTGAAATCATAAAATAAGGTTTAAACTTGGTTAGAAAATGATAATAGACAAAAAAAATAAACTTTTTAACCCACTAAAGTTAATAAATATTTACTTGCCACTAAGTTCCAACCTTTTTTTAAACTACATCTACGTAGAAATACGTATTTTTGAAGTGCTATTTTCTTACAACAACCCCACAAAAAAAGGGTTCGCTTTCGCAAAACCCTTAAAAAATAGTAACTTAAACTATTCCCCTACTTTAATCTTTCACAGCACGCATACGCTTCACCACCTTCGACATAACATACTCATCCTCATAAACCGTATCCTTAAAAACCAGCTTCCCTTTACTACAAATAGTCCTAATCATTTTCAACAAAGCATCATATTGTGTAATATTCGCATCCGTCAGCTCCTTTCTACTATTCATAATAGCGTTCTGCGTAGTATTTTTAGTCGTCATACTCACCTTGTAGTTGTCCAATACTGTGGCAAAACCAGGTGCCATGCCGTGCTCTTCCAATGCCGCTTCATGCGCAAGTACAAACTGCTTAACACCTTCTATTTTCAACAAAGCACCTTCAATATTACCATTGTGTAAGTCAAACTTCAAAGGCTCAATAACCTTAGCATTCAAACCAGCATCACCAATATACGATTTCAAAAAATTCAAATCACTATTCAATTCATCGGCTTCCTCATATAAGCTTGCCGTAACACCTTTTTGTTCCTCCGTCAAAACCAAACTACTCTCCAGCGTTTTAATCAAAGCCAATTGACTTTCAAAACCAGTCCTAAAACCAGTATCCAGCTTCGGAAATCGGTTTTCAATAACAGAAAAATCACGAGTATAACTCGTCTTAACAAAATCACCCAATGGAGCAATTTCCTCAATTTTTACATAAGAATTCATAACTAAAACATTTAACGATTAAAAAAAAGCTTTAGCAACATCTTGCTAATGTTTAAATTACAAATCCAATGCCAAAAAAACGAAAAATACTACATTAACAAATCTTTAACCAAAACCAATAAACCCAACAGCAAACAAAAAACAAAAAAACTTCGAGAGACTTCGTGAAATCCTTTGTGAAACTCTGTGAAACCAAAAAACATCAGCTAAATAAAACAACACAACAGCTAAATAAAGCTGTCCAACACCTTAACGAAGCATCCCAATAGCTAAATAAAACATCCCCTCAGCCAAATGAAGCATCCCATTAGCTAAATAAAGTATCCCCGTGGCTAAATAAAGTATCCCATCAGCTAAATAGAACATCCCCATAGCTAAATAAAGCATCCCATCGGCTAAATGAAGTTTCCCGTTGGCTAAATAGAGCATCCCATCACAAAAACAAAAATATCCATCAACCCCATAAAAAAACAAATCCCCTAAACCTTGCGGTCTAGGGGATTTAATATCCTTCGATAAATACTATTTAACAATCAAGAACTCTGAACGACGGTTTTGAGCATGTTGCTCCTCAGTACAGTCTTTACCACAGTCAACCTTAGGCTCCAACTCTCCCATTCCTTTACCAGAAATTCTGCTAGCACTAATCCCTTTCGAAATAATATACTGAACAGTAGATTTCGCTCTTCTTTCAGATAAGTTAATATTATATCGATCAGTACCTCTATTATCCGTGTGCGATTTAGCCAAGATAACTAGCTTATCATTATTCTTCATCACTTGAACTAGTTTGTCTAACTCAAACGCTCCTTCTTGCGTAATATTACTCTTGTCATATTCAAAGAAGATTGGTTTCAATACAATCTCATCTGGAGTAACAATTACGTCAATTGGTTGCAAGGCAGCATCAACCTTAGTCGATGGACCTTTACTTTTAACAACCGCAAAAGTATTCCCTTCATATCCATCTTTCGACACTTGAACAACATAAGGCTTGTCACACTCAACTCGGTATTTAATCTCACCATTAGCGCTTGTAGTTTCAGTAGCAATTACATTTTTCTTATCGTCCAAGATAGCCACTTTAGCACCGCTCAATACAGCACCCGTTTTAGCATCCGTTACTATAGTAATTACATCCACTCCACATACTGGAATAGCTCCAAAAATGTCATCGTTCCCATTTCTATTACTAGCAAAGAAACCTACATTCTTTTTACCATTAAAAGAGAAAGAGAAATCGTCCTTTTCAGAGTTAACAGGTGTACCCATATTAGTAGCTTCACCTTTAGTCAAATCAATTTCAAAAACATCCAATCCTCCTAAACCTGGTCTTCCAGCAGAAGCAAAATAAAGCGTCTTATTATCATCAGCTATAAAAGGAAAACTTTCATTCCCTTCAGTATTCACTTTTGAACCAAGGTTCTCTGGTGTACCAAAGCTACCATCTTCTTTAACAGCAACCTTCCATATATCCGTTCCACCTAAACCATTTGGCATATTAGAAGAAAAATACAACGTTTTACCATCTCTACTTAAACTAGGATTAGCACAAGAAAACTCTTTGGAGTTAAATGGCAATGCAGTAATATTACCCCATGTATCTCCAGTCTTAGTAGCTTTAAATAAATAAACTTGACTAAACTTCGCTTTCAATTCCTTTACCTTCTCAGACTCTTTTTCTTTAAAACTTTCACTCGAAAAATAAGCAGTATTCCCATCAGCACTAATAGTGATAGGTCCATCATGCCATTTAGAGTTCAAATTAGTTACTGGAGAAGAATTAGTTATCGTTGCATCCTCATTGTAGTCTGCTTTATAAATATCCAAATACGGTTCATCAGTCCAACCATAGGTTTTTCTAGCACCATTTCTAGCACTAGTAAAATAAAAAGCATTATCATACAATACCGGTCCAAATTCCGACTTGTCTGAGCTTACCTCAAGAGAATTTACGTTATAAGCTTTTGCTTTACTTAAAATTCTCGGAACATAATTTGGATTTTCTTTAAAAGACTTGGTTCTTGAATCACTTGGAGACATGCTTGCAAACTTTTGCATCTGTTTGTTAGCCTCTTCATACTTACCATTAGCCTTCAACATCTGTGCATAACGGTAGTAAGTCTCTGCATCTTGATTAGTCTCAACGGCTTTAGCATACCATTTAGCAGCTTCAGCAGTATTAAATACATTATAATAAGAATCAGCTAATTGTTTATAAACATATCCATCAGATTTGCCATTTTCAACTAGTTTTAAATACTCTTTTGCAGCATCAACATATTCAAACTTCTTGTATAAATTGTCTGCATTCTTAGTATCTTTATTTTGAGCTGTTACTGTTAACGTTCCAACCGCAAAACTTAATGCTATATATAAATTTTTCATTTGTTATTAATTTATGGGTTAGAAATATCTTGGTGAACGAGATACTTTTTTCGAAGTAGCAATGTCAAACAACAACATAAACTCGTGTGATGATGGAGTTACAACATTCAAATCAGATACAATATGATCATAAGCATATCCTATTCTTAAATTTGGTGTAATTGCAAAGTTTACCATCGCTCCAAATGAGTCTTGTAATCTATAAGTACCACCTAGTTCTAACTTATCATTAATTAAAAAGTTAGCCGATAAATCTACAGAAGTCGGCGCATTCATTGAAGATTTAATCATAGTAAATGGTTTAAACTTCAAGTTAGGGTTTAAATCAAATACATAACCTCCAGTTAAGAAATAATGGATAACCTCTGTTCCATATTGTCTTCCGTCAAAATCCAAATACTTTGACTTTAACATATTAGGCACAGAAAACGCTACATAATACTTATCAGTATAATAGAATACCCCTGAACCAATATTCAAAAAGGAATTATTAGGGTTTCCAGCACTAAATGGATCTTGTGCAACAGGTTGTGGTAATGTTTGAAATATATAATTGAAATCTATTTTATGCATTGTCAAACCAGCTTTCAATCCGAAAGCTAGTTTGTGTTCTCCTCCTAAACCTAGAGTATAAGAGAAGTCTGCATATAAGTTAGTTTCTTCTACTGGACCAATTCTATCATTGATTGCAGAAAACCCTAATCCAACATTTCTACCCACTGGACTGTGTAAAAAGAAAGTTCCTGTTGTTGGAGCATCTTCTATTTCTATCCACTGTTTTCTATATAATAATCCACCCGATATAGTTTCTTTTGAACCTGCATAAGCTGGATTCATTACACTCATGTTGTACATATACTGAGTGTAATGAGGATCTTGTTGCGCACTAACCTCCGATAGGAAAACTAGTGATAAAAATGCAATGAAATATAGTTTCTTCATCTTGTCTTGTTTTATTTTAATTCTTCTATCTGGTTATTGTTCTCTAGTAATGTATATCCAACCGGTGTTAGTCTCACCATTATTACGCTCTATAACATAATAATAAGTACCATCTGGTAATTCATCACCACTGTTAGACTGACCAATCCATTGATTAGTGTAATCTTTTCTGTTGTATACCTTCATACCATATCGGTTAAATATCTGCAACTCTTTAACATCTAATCCTGTTAACTCAAAGTTGTCATTAAATCCATCGCCATTAGCTGAAATACCTTTTTGGATTTCACAAGCAATGTTAGTAACAATAACCTCTACTTCACTAGAACATCCATTAGAAGTAACTGTAACTGTAAACGTATCAACTTTGGTAGCTGTTACCGTTTGTGTAGTTCCTACTACGTTTCCAAGACTATCTTCCCATGAATAAGTTACTGCCGCTGGATCAAATGAACCTTCAACTGGACTAGCTGTTAATATAAAACTAGAACCTTGACATTCACCCGTAGCAACCACATTAAATGGAGCATTAATCACAAATTGGGCAGTATGATCATCACCAACTAAACATGTAGCAGGATTAGACAAAATCTCATATTTAATAGTATAACTTCCAGCATCAGAATTATCAACATTAATCTCACCTGTTGTAGTATTGATATCCAACACTGCAGTAGTAGGATTTGCTACATAACTAAACTGTCCACCAGCTGTAAACCCAGGAGTTGGCGATACAAATCCAGCATCAGGACAAACTGGCGAAGTATAGCTAAACTGAACCACTGGTACAACCGCAGGATTGATAACAACCGTTACAGTAGCAGAGGTATTAGATACTTGACAGTTAGCAGCAACTGCATCAACTGTATAATAAATATCATAAGTTCCTGGCTCAGATGCACCATTCAACGAAATAACTCCTGTTGAAGAAATCACTAAACCTGTAGAAGGTGATACAACAAACTGACCAGTAGTTGTAAATCCAGCATCCAATGTTGGGTTCAATGAATCAACCTGATTTTCACAAACAGTTAATGTAGTATATCCAAAACCTACAACTGGTGTAATCACAGCATTAATAGTAATATCAAAGGTATGAGTTGCTGCAGCTTGACAGATAGATAAATCCTCAGCTACAGTGTAAACCACTCTATGAACACCTGCTGTAGAAAGTGCTAAATCAATCACTCCTGTTGTTCCATTGATAACCAATCCTGTCGAGAATGTTGTATCCTCAGAATAAGTACCTCCAGAAGTAAATGTAGTTCCATCTACTGAAGAAGGTGTTGGATTAGTTGTTGCATTTTTACAAACTGGTGTTGCATATGTAAATCTAGCATCAGATGTAGATAATGGTACTTCATTAATAACAACTTCTAGTAGTTCAGAAAAACATCCTGTAACCATATCTTGAACAGTTATTGTATGAGTTCCTGGAGCTAATCCTGCAAAAATAGTATTTGAAGTATAAGCACCACCATCTAAACTATATTGGTAACTTGAACCACCAACAGGTGTATAAGTATATTGACCAACATTAGTGTAATCTTCTGGATCAAGAGCCGTCCAATCCGCTGCATCCCAAGTTGTTTTTGGAACAGTAGCAGTTGGAATTCTTCTGTATGTATATCCATTTTGATTATTAGGCGTGTAAACAACACCATCAGTTCTTCCCCATAAATCAACGTCAACTTCTGCTAAAGTAGTTAATTTAATGTAATCATTATTGTTAACTCCAGAACAAGTAGTATCAAATACCACATCTGGTGTTACTCCAGGAATTCCTGTACTTGTACTTACTTTGATAACATATGTTGAGTTATTAGCTATCGTTCCCGATAATTGTAAGTCACAACTTTCAGTTAAATTATTACCATTTGAACCATATGTGTATACCATTATTTTATAATTATCTAATGATTTTGGTGCACCGGTAGCATTGTATAATTCGATGTAAGTCAATGAACCAGCTTCTGCATCTGTTACTTCAGATATAAACAAATCACTTGGTAGAGTACCAATAGTTCCAGTTGGAGAAGTAACTTCAATGGTACCCGTTTGAACTGCACAAGTTGGTTGTGTTACAACAACTCCAGCATTAGGAACAGTATTGATAGTAACTGTAAAACTATCTTCACCTATACATCCATTATCATTAGCATACAAATAGAATGTTTGAGTACTAGTTATAGTAGCTGGCGTAGTAATTTGTGTTCCTAAACCACCAGCTTGAGTAAAGTAGTTTCCTAAAGTTGGTGTTTCTAATGTATAAGTATTACAAACTGCTAAACTTTCTGGAGCCGTTACAACTAATCCACCAAATGTAATAGTAAATACATCTTGGTCACTACAAGTTGCATTTGAAGCATACACATATAAAGTAACTGGAGTAGCTGATGCAGGTATAATATCACCTGCAGTATAAGCTGTACCTGTACCATTTGGACCTGAGAAATAATTTCCATTAGTTAAAACTGGTAATGGGTAATCAGCACATACTCCTAAATCATCAATCTCATCTACAACAACCTCAGGATTTATAGTTAATGAGAATGATTTTTCATCTGTACAACCATTATTATTAGCATAGATATAAATAGTTTGAGTACCTATTTGAGTAATCGGCACAGATACATCTAATAATGTTCCACCACCATTTGGTTCAGTGTAATAATTACCAACAGTGATAGCTGGTAAAGTATAACTTCCACATACCACTTGGTTTCCTGGTGAAACTACTTCTGGAGTAGCTTTTATTTCCATAGTCCATGTTGCACCAGCTGGTGGAGGACAAGGAGCATTTGACGTTAAATTATACGATATAGTATAAATTCCAGGTGCACTTAAACTTGGCGTAATTGTTCCATTTTCTGTATTAATAAACAAACCTCCATTCGGTGATACTGAAAATGTTCCACCAGTAGCACCTGTAATAGTAACAGGTATAGTTGCTGTTTGATTATCACAAACTTCAGTAACATTATACTCAATAGTAGCCGAAACTGGTTCCGTAATTCTTATAAAATCGAATTGTGGTTGAACATTAGGACACTGAGTTGAAGTAGGAAGTGTGTTTGTTATTTGATAATAACCTGGTGCACTGGCTTGTAAGTCAACTTCACCAGTTGTATTATCAACAAAAACTAATCCTGCTGGGAATGAAGTAAAAGTTCCAGCTACAGAGTTAGGTTCAATAGTTACTACTGGATTAGCAGTTGATGCGTTTTTACAGTACTCATCAGCATCATATTCAAAATTTGCATCATTACAACAAAAAGTTGTTCCAGCACCTGGAGCTCCAGCATTCGTTTGTGTCAAAGAGATAAAACCTGGTTGATTCTCAAAATTGGTTATTAGAATAATATAAAATTGACCCGCTTGTGCATTTGCAATATTTAAAGTTTCAAACGCTTCAATAGAGTAACTACAACCTGTAGTTAAAGTTACTGGTACACCAATTCCTGGATCTAGATAATCTCCATTAGCTAAAACTATATTAGAACAAGCAACATCTTGTGATGTAAATGGACCCCAAGCAGCATAATCAACATCTAAGTCTAAATCATCTAAGTCAGGGCTATTCAAAAGTTCTAACGTGGAAGCTTGTTTCAATATATAATTGATTGGTCCCGAAGTCAATACCTGAATAGTAAAGAAAGTTGGATTTGGAGCTGTAAACAAACACCCAATATCATTAATAGCTATATCTTCTACTCCTGTTGTATTTGCATAAGTAATATTACATACTGTAGAAGCAGTTGCACAAGTTGATGGTGTAGAAATACACATATCAAATGAAATAGTCTGAGGCGTATTGGCTGTGGAATAAACTCTAACATAGTATAAATCTCCAACAACTAAACCATTAAATACGTCTGATAATTCATCTGGGTCACCACAAGTAACTTGCGTTAAAGCACCACAACTACCTGAGTAAAGTGCAAAATTTAAATCATTATTATCTCCTTCAACATTTTGTAAAGAGAAATTTAAGAAAGGATTTGTTGCAATAAATTGGAACCAAACGTCGTCATCTGGAGTTCCAACACAAGGAGCAGCTATTGCAGGTGCACCAACTGATGCAGTTGCTCCAGTTACAACACCAGAAACAAGGTTATCACAATCTGCACCAGAATTTACTGGTACAAAAATAGCATCAACACATTCATCATTAGCCGGTTTAGTACTAAAAGTAAACCCTAACGACCAAGAACTTCTATCGGTATCTGAACATATTGCTCTAACAAAATAAACAAATTCAGTACTTGATTCTAAACCAGTGAATGGTGCTGGATTAATATTTACAATATTAGCTGGATTAACCGGTAAACTTGGAAGTGGTTCTGGAGAACCAGCCGGTAGAATTAAAACTTCCCATTCAGTAGCCTCTGGAGCATTATTATCAGTCCATCCAAGATAAGCTGAAGTCGCTGTAGTATTTAAAACCTCCAATGCTGACGGTTCAATACATGTAGGGATAGTTTCAACAATAACTTTATCAATATAAAGTCTCCATCCATCTGGTCCACCTTGTGGAACATGGAAACCAATTGTTACTGTTCCAGTAACACCAGTTAATTCAACAATATTTTCAACATATGTAATATTACTGTATGTTGCTAATGGAACAATGGTTTGAGTAAAATCTGCTGGAGCTGTACTTCCATTTGGAGATAACATAACTCTAAATGCATCTGGCTCACCAGCTGATTGAACTCTATATCTGTATCGTAATCTTTGGTTACCATTCAATCCTTCTATTTGAGGTGTAATTAACCAATCATTATTATTTCCATTGTTAAAATCAGTAGTAATAGCAGCTACTTGATTTCCTTCATATGGATTGATATTGTAATTCAAATTCCAAGTATCACCATCATTATTCAAGTTCAAGACTGTCCAACATGCCTCAGAAGTTGAGTCACTATTAAACCCTTCTTGAAAAGGTATCGGGAATGGAACACATAAAGTTCTTATATTTTCAACTCCAGACCAAGCACTTGAATCTGTGTCTGAACATACCGCTCTAACATAAATATCATAACATGTATTTGGATCTAATTCTGTAATAGGAAACGAAGTTGCAGTGACATTATCAATAAAACCAGTTGCATTTGCAGCAGGTTCTGGCGAACCACATGGTAAAGCTAATATCTGCCATGCTGTTGCAACCGACCCATTTGGATTAGGAAGTTGTGTCCATGCCAATGTTACTCCTGACGAAGTAATTGCAGAAGTTACTAATGATGTTGGTTTTTTACAAGTTGGAGCTGGTGCACAAGTTACATTAGCAACCCAACCATCTCTAGTTCCGAAACCATCACTTCTAAAGTTAAACGTCAAACAACCATCAGCACTAGATGATGTAAATGGTCCAGGAATTGTGGTTCCCCAAAATGCTCCAGGTTGTGTCATTGGTCCAAAGCCAACTCCATTCGCACTAGAAATTTGTGGAGCTGCAACTGAGTTTCCATCATAAACATAAATTCCATCCCAAGTAGCTTCTGTATTAAATGAAGTAAATGTAACCGTTACTAATTCACCAGCTGGTGGACAAATAGTTACAGTAGAGTTTACGTTATTTGCATATTGTCCATTAGCTCCACCTGGATCAGTATAAGTTCCTCCACATTCTGGTGGCGCAACTTGTGTGGTAAATGTTGTTGGTCCAGTCCAAGGGCTTAAATCATTTCCTGCACAAACTGCTCTAATGTACACATCATAACATGTTGTAGGAGTTAAATTATTTGGAAAAGTGTAACTGTTGGTTGTTGGATTAATATCAACAAAACCTGTTGATGTGGCATTTGGAGCTGGAGAACCACATGGCAAAGCAAGTACTTGCCAAGCTGTTTCTGAACCTCCATTTGTCCATTGAATAGTTGCAGAATTATGCAAAACTGTATTCGATGTTAGATCTGTTGGTTCTGGACATGTTGGTAAATCTTCTACAATAACATTGTCTATATACAATCTCCATCCATCTGGTCCACCTTGTGGCACATGCCATCCAATATTTACTGGACCAGAGTATGCTGATAGATTTACTATTCTTTCTACATAAGTGATATTACTATAT
>NZ_JACTAC010000070.1 GCF_014486675.1 Flavobacterium macrobrachii | reverse complement strand
ATTAATTTGTAACTTGCTTCAAGGTTGCTCATAATTGTATTTGATTAGGAGTCAATACAATGTACTAATTTTTAGTGTTTTGAGCAACTTTTTTTATAATGCACTACGGGTTAAAATTTTATATATTCGTAACAATTAATCAAAAAACAAAAACAAATGGAAGTTACACGACCAACCGAAGATTGGAATAATCCAAATAACAACATTCCAGTATTTAAAGTTGATCCAATTATTGTGTTATTATTAAGTTTTATAACCTGTGGATTATATCTAATTTATTGGAACATTAAAGTTTCAGAAGTTGTAAATGCAGTATCAAATAGAGAAGTAGTTTCAACACCAATTGCTGTTTTTGCAGGCTGTTGTTTGCCTGTAAACTTATATTTTTACTATGTATTAGGGAAAGAAGGTTTGCCAAATGTATACAGAAGAACAGGTGAGCTAAATAAAGACCAATCTACTTTGTTAATTATTTTAGGTTTGTTTTTTCCATTTGCGGCAGCAATGATTGTTCAAGGGGATATTAATAGGTTGTACTAATCAAAAAATTTCTTTTAAATAGAATTTTAGGTATTACAGGTGCAATTTTAACACTTGTAATACCTTTTATTTTGTGGCTTAAAGACAGCGATAACTCATTAGAAAAGGAACAGTCTTTTTGTCCATTAAAAGCAACTACGGGTTTTCCTTGTCCGTCATGTGGCATAACAAAATCGATTGTTTATTTTTATGATGGAAATTTAGTAAAAAGTTTGAGTTACCATCTTTTTGGACCTTTAGTTGTAGGTTTTTGTGTTTTTATAATTGTTCTATTTTTGGTTGAAATTAGAACAAAAAAAGTGTTTGTCCAGAAATGGTTTTACAACAAAAAACTTGCTTATTATTTGGCTACTTTTTTAATAATTTATCATGTTATCAGATTAGTACTTTTTATAAAAGAGAACTCATTGAATGATATTGTTCAACAAAGTATTTGGAAATAAAATAATTTTAACCTTTAGAAATAAATTTATGTATTGGTACAAAAAAGTAGTTTTTGAAAATTATGCTAATTTCAATGGCAGAGCACGTCGTTCAGAATATTGGTATTTTATATTATTTAATGCTTTGTTTTCATTTGTATTAACAATTTTAGATAATTTATTAGGGCTTCAATTTGGAACTGCTGACTCTGGAGTTTTAAATACAATTTATAGTTTAGCTGTTTTTATTCCGTCATTAGCAGTTTCGGTTAGACGTTTGCACGATATAGGAAAAAGTGGTTGGTTATTATTAATTGTTTATGGCTCAATTATATTTTTAGCCGCTTTACTACTTTTAGGAAGTTTTATGCATGCTTTTGATTCGTCTCCCTTTATAATAATATTTGCGCTTTTGATAATTGGTGTCGCCATTTGGCTATTAATACTGTTTTGTACAGAAGGTGATGATTTTACCAACAAATATGGTTCAGATCCAAAAGCTTTTAATGAAGAGATTGACCAAATAGGAAATGAATAAATAAAACAAAAGCTCCAAAAAATTAAATTTTGGAGCTTTTTTTTATAGTATTGTTTTTTGAATTATTGCTTTTCTTTCTTTTCCAGTTCTGCCTGAAATTCTTCCATAACAGGTTTCATCGTGCTTTCGGGTAAATCGGCAATGCGGATGTACATCAATCCATCAACCGAATTGTTAAACATTGGATCAACATTAAACGCAACCACACGCGCATTTTGTTTGATGTATTTTTTAATCAAAACCGGTAAACGCAAACTTCCTGGCTCGATTTCGTCAATAATTTTGTCAAATTTATTTAAATCGGCTTCCGTTTCATTGAATAGAAAATCTTTATCAGCATCTTTTAGTTTTACCTTAAATTCTTTCTTCGGATGAATATATTGCGCCACATATGGATCATAATAATGTGATTTCATGAACTCAATCATCAGCGATTTAGAAAAATCGGTAAATTGATTACTAATACTAACGCCGCCAATTAAATATTTATGTTCTGGATGACGCAACGTGGTGTGAACAATTCCTTTCCAAAGCAGAAACAATGGCATCGGTTTTTGTTGGTATTCTTTGATGATAAAAGCTCTACCCATTTCGATAGATTTTGACATCATATCGTATAATTCGGGCTCAAAACGGAACAAATCTTGAAGATAAAAACCTTCTATTCCATATTTTGTATAAATCTCTGATCCCAATCCCATTCGATAAGCACCAGCAATGACCTGAGCATCATCGTCCCAAAGAAACATATGATGATAATATTTATCATATTGATCTAAGTCAATCGATTCGTTTGTTCCTTCGCCGACTTCTCTGAAAGTAATTTCTCTTAAACGACCAATTTCATGAAGTATATTTGGAATTTTATCTGCAGAAACAAAGAATACTTGATAGTTTTTACTTTGTGTTAATCTATAATCACCATTTTTAAGCTCTTCAATTTCTTTCAGAATTTCCTCATGATTAGCAGGTTTTACAATCTGTTTAGGAGGTTTTGGCGTTTTTAAATTTAGGTTTACCGGATTTAGCAATTTGCTCTCTTCATCGTCAAATGAATTAGCAAGCATATAGGTTTTTCTTCTTAAAAACTCCGAGTATTCTTCTATACTTTGATGCTCGTTTTGTTCAGCAACCGATATTGGTTTACCAATTCTAACTTTAATAACTCTATCCTTTTGCGTTAACAATTCTGATGGCAATTTAGCCGTTCGAAGTGTATCGTCAATTTTAGAAAGAAAATAAAAAAGTTTGCTATTTTTAGCATGAAAGTAAATCGGAACTACGGGAACTTGTGCTTTTCTAATTACTTTAATTGCTCCTTCTTCCCAAGGTTTATCTACAACTAATTTTCCGTCTTTATAGGTGGAAACTTCACCAGCGGGAAACATTCCAAGGGGTTTTCCATCACTTAAATGACGTAAGGTTTCCTTAATTCCAATCACACTCGATTTAGCATCTTTATGATTTTCAAACGGATTTACAGGCATAATATAAGGTTTCATTGGCTCAATTCTATGCAATAAGAAATTGGCAATGATTTTAAAATTAGGTTCTCTTTCGAGCATTAATTTCAACAATAAAATACCGTCAATTCCTCCAAGCGGATGATTGGAAACCGTTATATAAGCACCATCTTTGGGTAAACGTTTTAAATCTTCTTCAGGAATTTCAAACTTTATCTGGAATTCATCCAATATTGCATTTAAAAACTCCACTTCACTCAAGTGCTTATTTCTGTCATAGATTTTATTCAAAGTGGAAATCTTTAGCACTTTCATCAATAACCAGCCAGAAAAAGTTCCTAAAACTCCATATTTATCAGCATTTATTGCTTTTGCAACTTCTTTAGCAGTGACTAAACCCATGTATTGTTTTTATTATTTGAGCAAGAAACAAAGATAATAATTCTATTCAAACGACATTAGTAAATTATTAGAATTGCAATTTAATTTTTGGTGATAAGTTTGTTGAAAAAGTTACCAAATTTTAGCATTTCTTTCACTTATTTTTAGGGAAATTTGAAACATGAAGATAATTTCTTATAACGTAAACGGAATTAGAGCCGCGATTAACAAAGGTTTTCTAGATTGGCTACAACAAGCCAATCCTGATGTAATTTGCTTGCAAGAAATAAAAGCGACTGAAGATCAAATTCCTGTGATGGAAATTCAATTAGCAGGTTATCCTTATCAATACTATTTTTCAGCACAAAAAAAAGGATATTCTGGAGTTGCAATTTTATCAAAAATTGAACCTAAAAACATCGTTTTTGGAACTGGAATTGAGCACATGGATTTCGAAGGAAGAAATCTAAGAGTTGATTTTGATGATGTTTCCGTGATGAGCTTGTACTTACCATCGGGCACGAATATCGATAGATTAGACCATAAATTCAAGTATATGGATGATTTTCAGGATTATGTAGATAATCTGAAAAAAGAAATTCCAAATCTTATTATTTGTGGCGATTACAATATTTGTCATGAAGCCATTGACATTCATGATCCGATTCGAAATAAAACGGTTTCAGGATTTTTGCCCGAAGAACGAGCTTGGCTGGATGCTTTTATGAAAAGAGGTTTTGTCGATACGTTTCGATTTTTTAACAAAGAACCGCACCATTATAGTTGGTGGAGTTATCGAGCCAATGCAAGAGAAAATAATAAAGGTTGGAGAATTGACTATTGTTTAGTCACCGAAAACATGAAAGAACGCTTGAAAAGAGCTGTTATTTTGCCCGAAGCCAAACATTCAGACCATTGTCCGGTTTTGGTAGAAATTGATTAAAAACCCCAAATTAGTAATTATAAAAATAAAAAAATGATTAAAAAAACAGTTTTGTTGACATTGCTTTTAGTATCGATGTCGTCGTGTGTTTCCAAAAAAATCTACAATGATTTAGAAAACAAATACACCGATTTAAAGAAAGAAAATCACAATTTAGCCGATGAAAATGAAGAGCTAAAAAAAGCTAAAAATTTGCTTGAAACCGATAAAGCATCGCTTGAATCAGAATTAGCAAAGCTAAAATCAGAACGTGATAAACTGCAAACCGATTGTGCTGCAACGGCAAATAATTTGAAAACATTGCAAGCTTCTTACAATGCATTAGAGAAAAACAGCAACGATGCATTGGAAAGTAATATGAACAAAAATCGTGAACTTTTGGCACAATTAGATGCCAAAGAAAAAGCATTGGCAGCAGAACAAAATCGATTAAACAAACTTCGTTCTGAATTGGAATCAAGTTCAAAACGCTTGAACGAATTAGAAAGCATGATTGCGGCAAAAGATGCAGCCATGAACAAATTGAAAGAAACTTTATCAAAAGCGTTGAATGCCTTTGAAGGAAAAGGTTTGACCGTAGAACAAAAGAACGGAAAAGTGTATGTTTCTATGGAAAACAAATTGTTGTTCCAAACCGGAAGTTGGTCTGTTGGAACTGAAGGTAGAAAAGCAGTTGTTGAAGTTGGAAAAGTTTTGGCACAAAATCCAGATATTACTGTTTTAATTGAAGGTCATACGGATAATGATAAAATTCTTGGAAACATTGGTGGCGGAATTGAAAATAACTGGGATTTATCAACCAAAAGAGCAACGGCAATTGTAAATATTTTAGCAGAAAACAGTGGAATTAACAAACAAAATTTAACGGCTGCTGGTCGTGGCGAATATGCTCCAATCAAAGGAAACGATACCAGCGAAGGAAAAGCTAAAAACCGAAGAATTGAAATTATCCTAACACCAAAATTGGACGAAATTTCAAAACTTTTGAATGAGTTTTAATAATTCCTGCAAGGTTTTTTATACCTAGTGGCATTACTACAAAAAGGTTCTAAGAAAAACTTAGAACCTTTTTTTCTGCAATTTGTTTCCAAAAAATCTGTTAATCAAAAGAGAAAAAAAGTATAATGTTTTACTTTTGCACTTTCAAAATCTACTCCATTTAAAATGAATTACACCACTTTACCTCATTCTGATTTAAAAGTTAGTAAAATATGTCTCGGCACGATGACCTTTGGAAATCAAAATACCGAAGCTGAAGCACACAACCAATTGGATTATGCCGTAGAAAGAGGAATTAATTTTCTCGATACTGCCGAAATGTATCCGATAGGCGGAAATGCACAAATTTTTGGAAGTACCGAACGTTTTATTGGAAGTTGGATTTCAAAAATTGGTGCTTCAGAAAGAGAAAAATTGGTCATTGCAACCAAAATTGCCGGACCAAATCGTGGTATGGAATACATTAGACAACCGCTTGATTTTTCCAAAAAAAGCATTACCGAAGCAGTTGAGTTAAGTTTAAAAAACCTGCAAACGGATTATATCGATTTGTATCAAATGCATTGGCCAGAACGCGTGATGAATATGTTTGGTCAACGTGGTGTTTCAAAAATTGATACTCATTGGCAGGAAAATTTCTTTGACGTTTTGTCAATTTTTGATGGTTTAATCAAAGAAGGAAAGATAAAACACATTGGCGTTTCCAACGAAAATCCCTATGGTGTAATGAAATTTATCAACGAAAGTGAAAAGCATAATTTGCCGAGAATTGTTTCCATCCAAAATCCCTATTCGCTTTTAAATCGATTATTTGAAGTAGGTTTGTCCGAAATTGCTATGCGAGAAAACGTAGGTTTATTGGCTTATTCTCCGTTAGGATTTGGGTTTTTGACTGGAAAACATTTAAACGGAATTCAATCGGATTCTCGATTAGGTTTGTTCCCAAATTTCATTCGATACACGAACGACAACTGTTTCAAAGCAACCCAATTTTATAAAAAATTAGCCGATGATAATGGTTTAACGTTGACCGAAATGGCTTTGGCTTTTGTACACCAACAAGATTTTGTTTCTTCGACCATTATCGGAGCAACCAATTTGGAACAACTCAAAGAAAATATTGATGCCTTTGATATCACGTTGTCAGATGATGTTGTGAAACAAATCAACGCCATTCAAGAAATTGTTCCAAATCCTGCGCCTTAAATTATTGTTTGATAATTTTAGAAGTTACCGTGTTACCAGTTTTGGTTTCAATCGTTACAAAATACATTCCTTTTGACAAATTGGAAATGTTTATCGAACTCAATTGTGAGTTTTGATATGCAACCGTTTTACCAGTTAAATCGGTTATTTTTATAGCGTATAATTCGATGTTGTTTTCATTTTTTACAAACAATTCATCTGAAGCTGGATTGGGATAAACGGCAATTCCATTTTTTTGAAATTCATTTGTGTTTAATGAAGTGTCGATTACTCTGTACAAAACACCACTACTTCCAACATACAATTCACCATTTACGTCTTCGCCAAAAGTGGTTATAAATCCAAGCGAGTCATACGACCAAACAACTTGATTAGCATCGTTGATATAACCAACTTCACCCGAACAATAATCGGCAAAAACATATTTGTTTTGTAAATTTGGATACGTTGTTCCAGTATAGAAAAATCCGCCAGTTATGGAACATCTTCCCGAATCATGATTGTATTGTGCTAAAGGAAAAGTCATTGTATTCATTGGTTCGCAACCCGAAGTTAAGTAAGAAACATTTCCTTCATAACATCTCCAACCGAAGTTTAAACCCGTATTTGGAAATGGATAAGCAATTTTATTGATTTCTTCAATGTCATATTGACCAACATCGGCAATCCATAAATCGCCATTTACTTTACTAAACGAAAACTTCCATGGATTTCGCAAACCTCTTGCCCAAATTTCTTCTTTTCCAGCTTGTCCAATATAAGGATTGGTTGGTGGAATTCCATAAAGTGTTCCAGAATTAACATCAATTCTAAGCATTTTTCCTAGAAAAATTCTAGATGGAAAGGAAGGATTTATTGTCATGTTTTGTGCATAACCTTGCGGATCGTCAGCACTTCCACCATCACCCATTCCAATATAAAGATAACCATCGGGACCAAATTTTAAAGTTCCGCCATTGTGATTGGAATATGGTTGATCGATTGTCATTAAAATCGTTCCTGTTGGATTGGCAACATCTGGATTTGTAGAAGAAACAGAATATTTAGCAATAACAGTATCGCCAGCAGTATTGGTATAGTTTACAAAAAACAAACCGTTTGAAGCATAATTTGGGTGAAATGCTAAACCAAGTAATCCTTGTTCGCTTCCGTTGCTCAAACCCGAAACGGTTAAAAATGGTGTTGCATTTACCGTTCCATTTGTGTTAACAATGCGAATTAAACCGCCTTTTTGAACTACAAATAATCGGGAGTCATTTGGCGCATGAGTAATTTCTACTGGAGACGAAAATCCAGTAGCAAAGCTTTGTAAATTCAAGGTTTGGGATTGCGAAATACCACAAAGCAATAATGATAATGAGAGTAAAATTTTTTTCATAGTAGGTTGATTTTCTTGTAAAGTTAGAAATAAAATATTTACAATCAAATCATTATGCTAACTTTCACCTTTACTTTAATTCTTTTAGTAGTTGCTCAATTTCGGCTTTTTGCGAAGCATATTCTTGTTGTAGTTCGCCGTCTTTTTCCATTCGATTGTAATATTCAAAAGCTTTGTTGGCAAAGAATTTTCTATGAAAAGTACTTGCATTAGGAACTTGCGGATAGCGTTTGTGAAACAACATTTCATAATACGCTTGCCATTCGCGTTCGTTTCTATCGGGAAATTTGTTGAGGTAACTTTTTTGTTCTACATGAATCATTTCATGTGCAATCAGGTTTAGCATTAAAACCAATTCAAATTGAAAGGTGTTTTCGGGAATTCTAATGATTTGTTTTTCGCCAAAATTTCCTTCGGCTGTCATCAAAATATAATCGGGTTTGGCTTTTTCTCGTAGTTCAAATCCTTTTAAATTAGGATGTTTGATACCATATTCTTCGATTAGATATTCTGCCGCTTGAATGGTTTCACCCAATTCGTGATAGCTTTCAATTTTTTGAATGATTTCAGAATAGGGTTTCATCTACAATTTATTCAGAAAGTGTAACTTCTAAACCTAGACTTGAAATATTTGGCAAATAACTGTTGTTGAAAGTATGCGCTACCGAAATCACATAATTTCCTTTTATAAGATTTACATTTTTCTTGAAAGTTTGTTTCAAGTCGCAAATATCGCCAAGACAATCGCCTTTGTCTTTTCCAGCAGAATCTTTTAGTATCAAATCAATATTCATAATTTCGGTTTCGCCTTTGGGATTTTTGATACTAATAGTAACAGGAACTTTATCGAATTGATAGTCAAAAACATGACTTAAAATGAATGTCAAATCATAGTTTTTGCTTTCGTCATCAATAGTTATGTCGAATGATTTAACATCGTTTTTTTGCCATTGATTGGCTTTGAAATCGGTTTTGTATTCCGAAAATATTTTTTTGTCATTACAAGAAATGAATGCCAATATCAATCCGAATAAAAAAAGTTTTTTTGATTTCATATGATTTAATTTTACCCAAACAATTGCTCCACAACTTCTTCAATTTTTGAGACTAAAATCACTTTTATTCCCGGAAATTGGGTTGCAATTTTGTTGTATTTTGAAACAAAGATAGTTGAAAACCCTAATTTTTCGGCTTCTTGAATGCGTTGTTCTACTCGATTTACAGGGCGAATTTCTCCTGAAAGACCAACTTCTCCGGCAAAACAAACATCTTTGCCTACGGCAATATCTTCGTTGGAAGAAAGAATGGCAGCAACAACGGCTAAATCAATTGCTGGATCATCAACCGAAATTCCTCCGGTAACATTCAGGAAAACGTCTTTAGTTCCAAGACGAAAACCAGCACGTTTTTCTAAAACTGCCAAAATCATATTTAATCTTTTAGCATTATAACCGGTTGTGCTTCGTTGCGGCGTTCCATAAACTGCGGTAGAAACTAAGGATTGAATTTCAATCATCAACGGTCGCATTCCTTCGAGTGTTGAAGCAATTGCTGTTCCTGAAAGCTCTTCTTCGCGATGTGAAATTAATATTTCCGACGGATTGGAAACTTCTCTTAAACCTGAACCTTGCATTTCATAAATTCCAAGTTCGGCAGTTGAACCAAAACGGTTTTTTAAACTTCGTAAAATTCGATACACATGATTTCTGTCGCCTTCAAATTGCAAAACGGTATCGACCATGTGTTCCAAAATTTTTGGTCCGGCAATGTTTCCGTCTTTGGTAATATGTCCAATTAAAATCACAGGAACGTTGGTTTCTTTGGCAAATTTTATTAATTCGGCAGTACATTCTCGAATTTGAGAAATACTTCCAGCGGTTGATTCGATGTAATCAGTATGAAGTGTTTGGATGGAATCGATGATGACAATATCGGGTTCTACTTCAAGTATATGGCGGAAGATATTTTGTGTTTTGGTTTCGGTTAGAATAAGACAGTTTTCGCTGTTTGGATTTATTCTTTCAGCGCGCATTTTTATTTGTTTCTGACTTTCTTCACCCGAAACGTATAAGGTTTTATAAGGTAATTTCAGTGAAATTTGAAGCAATAATGTACTTTTTCCAATGCCAGGTTCGCCACCTAAAAGTATCAATGAACCAGGAACGATTCCGCCACCAAGAACTCGATTGAACTCGCCATCGGTTGAATCCATTCGAACTTCTTCGGCAGAATCAATTTCATTAATTTTTAAAGGTTTGGAAACTCGTTTTACTTCAGAAGTTGAAGGTTTCCAAGATGTTTTTTCTTCTTTTTGGATAATTTCTTCGGCAATGGTATTCCATTCTTTACACGAATTGCATTGTCCTTGCCATTTGGCATATTGTGTGCCGCAATTTTGGCAAAAAAAAGTAGTTTTTAGTTTGGACATTGAGCCGTAATCTTGGTTTAATTATTCTTGTTTTTTCTCTTCCGCAGGAGTTTCGGTTGGCGTTTCAGCCGGAATTTCTTCCACTGGAGTTTCTTCTACTTTTTGACCTTTTTTAGGTAGAGAAGCTTTTAATTCATCGGCGCGATTAATCATCATGTCTTTGGTCAAATCGCCAATTTCCTGCATTTGAAAGGCTTTCATATATGATTTGACAGCTCGAGCGTTGTCGCCTTTTTTCTCATACATTTGTGCCATGTGATAATCCGCCAACATCGTTTTTGGATAATCTTTACTAGCTAATTGGGCTAATTGGTCAAATTCGTTATAGGCTTTATTTTTAATAATAGCTGCTTCAATGGCTTTGAAATCGTTCATTCTAACTTGAAGTTTTAAGCCTAATTCTTTCTCCAAAACGTCATATTTTGCAATTAAATAATCAACATATCCCGAAGGTAAAACGGCAATTTTTTCTTGGAATTCGGTTGTAGAAATAGGTTGATAAACTGAGAAAATTTGATACAAAGCACTCGGAATGGCATGTGGAACCAACGAATAATGAGATGCACCTTTAAAATCTTCGTAGCGGTAATTCAAATTAGGTTTGTTAATTTTTTTGATTTCGGTATCCATGGCTTGAACTCGAGCTCTCATTTTTTTCAAATCGCCATCCGCTGTACAATGGTAGTAGAAAATGTTTTTTGTTATGGCGGCCAATCTTTCGGGAATTTGTTCTTCCATTCCAACAGGGAGTTCAGGACTTAGCGAAATATAAGCGTTAAAAATTGGATCGTCTTTATACAAATAACAATTCATAAATCCGGCGGTTACATCCAATCCAGCAACTATTCTAAATGGTGCTGTTCTGAAGTTTTTTTGAATGGTTGGAATTAATTCCATTCCAATAAATTCAAAGAATTTTTCTCCTTTTTCGGTTGGTAATCCAGTTTCACCATCGGTTGCAGAGTCGTATTCGCGTTCGCCATTTTTGTTTTGGCTAATGGCTACAATAATTACTTCGGGTAAATCGTCCCAATAATAGCCGTAGCTTAATGTTCCATAAAACGGATCGAAAAGAAAATCACCATCTAGTAAAACTAATAATGGATATTTTTGGGTTTTATTTTTGGAATACGACGGTGGAAGCGAGATTTTTATTTCGCGTTCTTCGCCTAATTTTTGAGAATTTATAGTATCAGTAATTGTTTTTTGGGCAAATAAACTGTTGGTACAAATAAAGATTGCTAGCAGAAGGAACAGCTTTTTCATGTATGTTTCGGTTTTTGGTTAAATAGAATTATTGCTAAAAATAATCAGCAAGATAGTAAATTATTTATTTCTATTTAAAATAGGTAATAAAACATAGGAAATCAAACCAAGAAGTAAGGTTAAAATGGTTTGTGATGTCCAAACTAGCCAACCAAAAGCAGTTCCAATATTATTTGAAATTCCGTAAAGCGAAAAAATTAATGCGATAGAAAACGGAAATGCGCCCAAACCACCATTTGAAAACCCGATGGCTAAACTTCCAAAAACAAATCCCATAATGATAATGTCAAAACTAATTTCGGAAGTTTCGGGTAAAGCAAATTTGGCAACATAAAACATCAAAAGATAGGAAAACCAGATGAAAAAAGAATGAAAAACGTATTTCCATCTATCTTTCATTTTATAAATAGTGGTCATTCCTTCCATTAATCCGGATAGTTTTTTCTTCAGTTTTTTGATGATTTTCCATTCGGCATAAATCCAAATTAGAATAAAAATAATCATCATTACTATTCCAGCAATTCCTATATAAATTAGTGATTTTATAGGAACTTTTTTGTCAATTAGAAATTGATAAATGGTATTGTATTGTGAAACAAATCCAATAAAAACAAAGAGAAGAAACACTAAAAAATCTACAATTCTCTCGGCAACAATGGTTCCAAATGCTTTGTCAAAAGGAACGTCTTCGTATTTTTTTAAAAGTGCTGCTCTAGAAATTTCTCCCGAACGCGGAACGGTTAAATTGACCAAATAGGAAACACAAACGGTAAAGAAATTATTATGAAATTTGGTTTGATAACCCAAATGATTGAGTGCAAATTTCCATCGATATGCTCTTGACCAGTAACCAATACAAGCAATGACAAGAGTTAACAAAATATAGTTATAATTTGCTTTTTGAAAACTGACTTTTATTTTGGCAATTTCTTCGCTGGTTAACGTTGTAAATTGATAATAAATAATTCCAATCCCGATTAAAAGCGGAATTAGAATAGTAAGCCATTTTCGAAGTTGTTTTTTCAAAATTTTAGGTCAGAGAATTGTCTTTTTCGTTAGGAAAAACTAACCATGGTTTGAAGATTTTTGCTTCTTCAAAATCCATAATTGCATAAGACATGATAATTATAATGTCGTCTTTTTGAACTCTTCGAGCAGCTGGACCATTTAATGTAATTTCGCCTGAATTTTTTGCACCTTTGATAGCATACGTTTCAAAACGCTCTCCATTATTGATGTTAACAATATAAACTTTTTCGCCTTCTATAAGATTAGCGGCATCCATTAAAGTTTCGTCAATGGTAATACTACCGATGTAATTCAAATCGGCTCCGGTTACTTTTACTCGGTGAATTTTAGATTTTACTATTTGTATTTGCATGCGGCAAAGTTAAATTAATTTACTGAAATCGTATCAATCAATCGTATTTTGTTGACAAAAACAGCAATGAAAATTCGATAGTTTTTATTTTTATTTTTTCTGATGCAAGGTAATAATGTTGCTTCGTCGGCAATTTGAAAATATTCCAATTCAAATTGGTTTTGTTTAGCAAATGTTCTTTCTACCCATTTAGTCACTTCAGCAGCAGATTTTGTGCCAAATTGTTTTTTGGCTTCCAAAATGGTTTGATAAATCATTGCTGCTTCTTTTCGTTCTTCGGCAGAAAGTCTTTCGTTGCGCGAACTCATCGCTAAACCATTTGCTTCTCTATATATAGGACAACCAACGATATTGACAGGAATTTTGTATTTAGAAACCAGTTTTTTTACAATTTGAAGTTGTTGAAAATCTTTTTCGCCAAAATAAGCATTGGTTGGTTTTACAATTTCAAAAAGACGTTTTACAATCGTTCCAACGCCGTCAAAATGTCCTGGACGAAATTTTCCTTCCATTTGATTTTCAATTCCATCATAATCAAAATGTTGTGAAACGGTTTTCCCTTCATAAATATCATCAACTGTTGGAGCATAAACGATAATTTCGGGAGAAACGGTTTTTATTTTTTCAACATCTGCATCTAGTGTTCTTGGATATTTGGCTAAATCTTCGGGATTGTTAAACTGAGTTGGATTTACAAAAATGCTTATCACGGCAGTGTTATTTTGTTCCAATGCAGTTTCTAATAACGACAAGTGACCTCTGTGTAACGCACCCATTGTTGGCACAAAACCTATGGAAGTTTTATCGTTCGAAATCGACTTTAAAAAAGCGTTTAGTTCGCTTTGTTTGTTAAAAATGCGCATACGCTTTTGTAAATGAGATGCAAACTTACTATTTTCATACATAACTGCATAAAATTTTGTACTTTTGCATGCTTTTTATTGCCAATAAATAAATTAGATTAAATTATGGAAGATAAGAGGATATTATATGTATCATCTGAAGTTGTGCCTTATTTGGCTGAAAATGAGGTTTCTTTAATGTCTTATGACGTGCCAAAAATGATTAATGATCAAGGTGGGCAAATAAGAATATTCATGCCAAGATATGGCAATATTAACGAGAGAAGACATCAGTTGCATGAAGTTATCCGATTATCTGGGATGAATTTAGTGGTAAATGATTTAGATATGCCGTTGATTATTAAAGTAGCTTCTATTCCAAAAGAAAGAATTCAGGTTTACTTTATTGATAACGATGAATATTTTAAAAGAAAAGCCACTTTTACAGATGAAGACGGTGTTTTATATCCAGATAATGATGAAAGAGCTATTTTCTTTGCCAAAGGTGTTGTTGAAACAGTAAAAAAATTGAATTGGGTTCCCGATATTATTCATGTTCATGGTTGGATGGCGAGTTTATTACCTGTTTACATGAAGCATTTCTATAAAAACGAAGCTTTATTTTCTGAAACAAAGATCATAACATCCGTTTACGGTCAATCTTTTGATGGGAATTTAGATATTGAAATGATAAACAAAGTTAAGTATGATGATGTTCCTCATGAAGCAATTCAAGAATTAGAAACACCTAATTATGAAAACTTAATCAAGTCTGCGGTTAATCATTCTGATGGGGTAATTATCGCTTCATCGACTATTTCTGCAAGTTTAACAAATTTTATAGAATCTTCACAAAAACCTTTTTTACCTTTCACCACGAAAGAAAATTTTGCTTCGGCATATACAGAATTTTATAAAAAATTGCTTTAATGTTTATTACCCAAATGAATTTACAAACTTACGTCAAACAAATCATCACCATTTTAATTATGGTAATGTTTATATCATGTGATAAAGATTTTAATGAGATAGGAACTGATATTGTTGGTGGAGATAATGATCATTATCTTCTTGATAAAACTACTGAATTTTCAGTTATGGCTTACAATCAAAAGCTTGGTCCAGTTGCTATGAATAATTTGCCAATCAATCCATTGGGAATATACACTAATCCTGCATTTGGAACCACTACGGCAAATTTTGTTACCCAATTAGAAGTTGCTTCCACATCTTTAAACAGAACGTTTAACAATGTTGATCCTACGCTTTATCAAACGTTACCAATTGTGGATAGTGTGATTTTGAACATACCTTATTTTAGTAAGTTAAAAACAACTACAACCAATAGTTCAGGAGAAATTGTAAAAACTTATCAATTGGACTCAATTTATGGTACAGCTAATTCAAAGTTTAGATTAAGCATTCATGAGTCTAATTATTTTTTAAGAAATTTAGACCCTGAAACACAATTTACAGAGCAACAAGCCTTTTACAACGACAATCAAAATATTGAGAACAATATAAATTCTGCACGTTTAAATAATGCACCTTTAGTTAATACTGAGTTTATAAAAAATGCTGATGGTCGCGAAAATGAGCAATTTTATTTTAATAAAAATGAACGAATCACAAAAACAAAAAATGACGAAAATGAAGATGTTTTAGCAAGAAGCGTTCCTTCTATGCGATTACACCTAGATACTAACTTTTTCTTAAATAAAATTATTAATGCGCCATCAGGACAATTAGCAAATAATGATGTTTTTAAAAATTATTTCAGAGGATTATTCTTTAAAGTGGAAAGTTTAGGAAACACCAATAGCATGGCTATGTTAAATTTTGCTGGAGGAACTGTCACAGTTTATTACAGAGAAGATAGTAAAGTTACCGATGCTCAAGGAGTTGTAACGTACAATAAAGTAGACAAAACCTTTTTAATGAATTTATCTGGTAACACAGTAAGTCTACAATCAAACTCCAATGAAAATGCAGATTATTTAACAGCAACAAATTCACCTGCTGAAGCATCAAGACTTTATTTAAAAGGTGGACAAGGTTCAATGGCAATTATAGATTTATTTGGGCCAGATACCAATGGGAATGGTGTAGCAGATGAATTGGAAGACTTAAGAACAAGAGGATGGCTAATAAATGAGGCTAACTTAACATTCTACATTGATAAAGATAAAGTGTCAAACCCTTTGACAGTTGAGCCTAACAGAATTTTTCTTTTTGATTTGAATAATAGAAGAACACTAATTGACTATGCATTTGATCAGACAACATTCCCAGGTTATGCAAAACAAAATAAGTTCGTTCACGGTGGTTATATTTTAGATGATGAAGGTAAAAATCTTTCCCAAGCAAAAGACCAAACCACAGGAATAGTTACAAAAAAGGGAACAAAATATAAAATTAGAATTACGGATCATGTTAAAAATTTAGTTCGCAAAGATTCTACCAATGTGAGATTAGGTTTAGTTGTTACTGAAACTATTGGAAATGTTGGTTTTACAAAATTAAAAACACCAATTGGAACAATTAAAACCGTTCCAACTATGTCAGCTTTAAATCCTTTGGGAACTATTTTATATGGTTCACATTCTAGTATAGCTGATGATAAAAGATTAAAGCTAGAAATTTATTATACCAAACCAAATTAAAACCAGAAATTATGTGTGGAATTGTTGCGTATATAGGTTATCGAGAAGCATATCCTATAGTTATTAAAGGATTAAAAAGATTAGAATATAGAGGTTATGATAGCGCAGGTATAATGTTATATAATGACAATGCCTTAAAAGTTTCAAAAACCAAAGGAAAAGTTAGTGACCTTGAAGAAAAATCTAAAGATATTGCTGAATCAAAAGCTACCATAGGAATGGGACATACTCGTTGGGCAACTCATGGAGTTCCAAACGATGTAAACTCACATCCTCATTTGTCAAATTCAGGAAAATTAGCAATTATCCACAATGGTATCATCGAAAATTATGAGCCATTAAAAAAAGAATTAATCAAAAGAGGTTATACTTTTCAATCGGATACTGACACTGAAGTATTAGTAAATTTGATTGAAGAAGTACAAAAGAAAGAAAACCTAAAACTAGGAAAAGCCGTTCAGGTAGCATTAAACCAAGTTGTTGGGGCTTATGCTATTTGTGTATTTGATCTTGAAAAACCAGATGAAATTGTTGTGGCAAGATTAGGAAGTCCATTAGCAATTGGTGTTGGAAAAGATGAGTTTTTCATAGCTTCAGATGCTTCTCCTTTCATAGAATATACCTCAAATGCTATTTATTTAGAAGATGAAGAAATGGCAATTGTTCGTTTAAACAAAGGATTAAAAATTCGAAAAATTAAAGACGATACTTTGGTTGATCCTTATATTCAAGAACTTCAAATGAATTTGGAGCAAATTGAAAAAGGCGGTTACGAACATTTTATGTTGAAAGAAATCTACGAACAACCAAGCGTTATAAAAGATACATATAGAGGAAGACTTCATGCTAATGAAGGAATTATTCAAATGGCAGGTGTTGAAGATAATCTAGAAAAATTCCTTAATGCAGAAAGAATACTTATTGTAGCTTGTGGAACTTCGTGGCATGCAGGTTTAGTTGCTGAATATGTAATTGAAGAATTTGCAAGAATACCAGTTGAGGTAGAATACGCATCTGAATTTAGATATAGAAATCCAATTATTACTTCAAAAGACGTAGTAATTGCCATTTCACAATCAGGAGAAACAGCCGATACTTTAGCTGCAATTAAATTAGCGAAAGAAAAAGGAGCATTTGTTTTTGGAGTATGTAATGTTGTTGGCTCTTCTATTTCAAGAGAAACACACGCTGGTGCATATACACATGCTGGACCAGAAATTGGAGTGGCTTCGACTAAAGCATTCACTACACAAATTACGGTATTAACAATGATTGCGCTTCGTTTAGCAAAAGCAAAAGGAACTTTGTCAAACTCTGACTTCTTTAGATATTTACAAGAATTAGAAATTATTCCAGAAAAAGTACAAGAAGCTTTAGCAACTAACGAGGTTACAAAAGAAATTGCGGCAAAATTTAAAGATTCCTCAAATTGTTTATATTTAGGAAGAGGTTACAACTTCCCTGTTGCACTTGAAGGCGCATTAAAATTAAAAGAGATATCCTATATACATGCAGAAGGTTATCCTGCAGCTGAGATGAAACATGGACCAATTGCTTTAATCGATGAGCAAATGCCAGTTATTGTTATTGCACCAAAACAAGGTCATTACGACAAAGTAGTAAGTAACATTCAAGAAATTAAATCGCGTAGCGGAAAAATTATTGCTGTTGTTACCAAAGGTGATACTCAAGTAAAAGAATTAGCCGATCACGTTATCGAAATACCAGAAACTTCAGATGCATTATCTCCATTAATCACAACAATTCCATTACAATTGTTATCATATCACATTGCGGTAATGAGAGAATGTAATGTAGATCAACCAAGAAATTTGGCTAAATCGGTTACAGTAGAATAAAATATTATATAAAATAAC